>CADBUN010000036.1 GCA_902797825.1 uncultured Ruminococcus sp.
CGACAGTATGCCTGCGTCACTCGCCTCGCTCTGCGAAATTTATCACTAATATCTGATTAAATCTTTTTATCAAGGATTAGTATAAGAGCGAACAATATGAAAAGGGTTTCGGCAAAAGGAAATCTCCCCTCTTACGGGGAGATAATCGCATGAAAGACCGCCGGTATCTCGGTTGTCAAAGATAGCTTCTCTCGCGTGTCGGGATGGATCAGTTCTACATCATGGCAGTGAAGCGCCTGTCTGTCGAGGAAGCGCAGGCTGCCGCCGTAGAGATCATCTCCCGCCAAAGGATGGCCGATATGGCTCATATGACAGCGAATTTGATGCGTCCTGCCTGTTTCAAGCCTTAGGCGTAGCATCGAATGACCGTTCCCTTGAGCGAGAGCCTCATAATGCGTGACCGCCTCTGCCCCATCCGGGCTGACACACCGCTTGATTTTACTGTCGGGTGCTAACGCGATCGGAGCGTCGATCACGCCGTTTCGCGCGGTATAGCCTTCACAGACGGCGATATAGCGCTTATCTACCGTTGGCTGTATTAACGCATAAGTGATCCGATCCTTGACCATCACGACAAAGCCGGAGGTGTCTTTATCCAGACGATTCAGCGCACGAAAGGTATAGGACTCTCCCCTGCTCTTCTGATAAAAGCTGACGATATTTGCCAGCGTATCGAGCTGATGGCGCTTCGTCGGATGAACCGGCATAGCAGACGGCTTATTGATGATCAGCAGGCGTTCATCCTCATAGAGGATATCCAAATCGCCTTTTACGGGCTCGATCTCACAGGTTTCACGCGGAAGCCTGACCGATATCAACTCGCCGCGCCGCAGGATATCGTGAGTTCTGAGCTCCCTTGTGCCACAGGTAATCGAGCCGCCGCTGTACTTAATCACGGTCATTGAGCGCGCAGATAATCCGCACCGCCGTCTCAAAAAGTGCCGCAGCGAGAGATTATCGTCCTCTTCCCCTACCAAAAACTCATAAAATCCGATTGCCATAGTGAAGCACCAAATAGATTATAACAAGCTGAAAGACCAGTATCACCGGGATACCGACCATGAATTTCGGCTTATGGGTTTTATGACGGATGATCAGCATGGTCAAAAGCATCACCGGAGAACCGCCTAAGGCAGCGATCAGCAGAAGCGTGCGTTCTTTCACGCGCCATTTGCCGCCGATCGCGGCAAGCTTATCACGAACCGTCACGATCAAAGCAACCAAATTCATGATAATCAGATAAATATACAGAAATTTCAAAACAACCTCGGAGTGATTTAATGTTCTTGAAAAGAATAATACCTTATGTGTTATCGTTTGTATTTTTAGGCGCCTCCATCGTCTATGTCTCGGATACGGACAAGACGCCGCGATCCATGCCGACAGAGGCGGTGCAGGCACCCGTCGAAAAGCCGCTTGAAGAGATACGCGGCGTATGGGTAACGTATATGACGCTGGATGTAGAGGGCGAAGCAGACAAACAAGCTGCGTTCCAATCAAAAATAGATACCATTATCAGCGATATGAAGGGCGCCGGTCTGAACACCATGGTGGTGCAGGTGCGCCCCTTCTGCGACGCGATTTACCCGTCGCGGTATTTCCCGTGGTCACATATCCTGGCCGGTTCTCAGGGAGCCGATCCCGGCTACGATCCGCTCGCCTATATCGTCGAGCAAGCACATGAGCAGGATATCATGGTACACGCATGGATTAACCCCTACCGTATCAGCACCAAAGAAACGCCCTCTCAGCTCAGCGATGACCACCCTTACCGCAAAAATAATGATATCGGAATAGAGGTCAACGGCAATCTCTATCTCGATCCCTCGAGAGAGGACACGATCAAGCTGATTACTGACGGTGTACAGGAAATCGTCAAAAGCTATGCGGTAGACGGCATTCAGTTCGACGATTATTTCTATCCGCCGGACTGCGGCGACTTTGATGCGGCAGCATACGAAAGCTACTGTAACAGCACCGAATCTCCTCTGTCAATATCAGATTTTCGTAAAGAAAACGTCAGCCGCATGATCCATTCGGTTTATCAGGCGGTACATCAAACGAATAACAAGGTTCTCTTCGGCGTATCGCCGCAGGGAAATCTCAGCAACAACGAGGGTTTATATGCCGACGTGGTCACATGGTGTGCCGAAAGCGGCTATCTTGATTATATCTGTCCGCAGATCTACTTCTCTCTTGATAATCCCGCTTTGACCTTTGAGGACAGTCTGCGTGATTGGCTGAACATGAAGAAGCATGACGGCTTATCGCTTTATATCGGTATCCCGGCTTATAAGGCAGGCACCGACGCAGACAGCGGAACCTGGCTGGATAATCACGACATTCTGAAAACAGAGCTCGAAATCACCAGAGAGAATCAATGTGACGGCTTCATGCTGTACAGCTACGACAGCTTTCATAATGAGGACAACGCGGAGGAAGTAGCGAATGTCATAAAATATTTAACCGAATAAAACACCTATCGCAACAGCCCTAACAGAATGCGGTCATCATGATTCCGAATGATCAAGCATTCGAATCGGCAACAACGCCGACGCAGTAATCGTCACAGGCTTCGGTCAAATGAACATCCACAATTTCACCGGAGATAATGCGGTCATCGTCTACGCGAACCTTTGTATAATTCTTCGTATAACCTTCATAACAGCCGTCCTTGCCGCGCGTTTCAAAGAGTACCGCTTCGGTTAATCCGACCTGACTTTGCATAAAACGCCGCTGCTGCTCCAAGGCGTGCGCGATCATCCGTTCGGCACGCTGCCGCTTGACATTCTCGGCGATATGACCATCCATGCCCTCGGCGGCTGTCCCCTTACGACGCGAATACGGGAATACGTGCGTCTTGGCAAACCCGATCGTATCACAAAATTGAAGCGAGCTTTCAAAATCCTCATCCGATTCGCCGACAAAGCCCACCATCACATCGGTCGTGACAGAAGGATTATCGAACAAGCGGCGGATATCCGAAACGATTCGGGCATATTCGGCGGTATCGTAATGACGGTGCATCCGCTTCAGGGTTGTATCACAACCCGCCTGTAAGGACAGGTGGAAATGCGGACAGAATTTTTCTTCGGCGGCGAGCTTTTTCAGGATATCTTCTGTCATACGCTCCGGCTCGATCGAACCGAGCCGAACGCGCTCGATCCCGTCGGATTCACAGACCGCTTTGACCGCGTCATCAAGATTCAGCCCGAGCTCCTGACCGTAGGCGGAGAGATTGATTCCGACAAGGACAACCTCCTTAAAGCCATTCTGCGCCAATTCATTCGCTTCCTGTCGGATCGTCTCCAGCGGCTTTGAGCGCACTCTGCCGCGTGCATACGGAATGATGCAGTAGGTACAAAAACGGTTACAGCCGTCCTCGATCTTAATGCACGCACGGGTACGCTCGTTGAACGCGCTGATCTGCATGGGTTCAAAGGCTTCTCCCTTTTCGTGCGGTTCGATCCGAATGATCGGCTGACGTTCACGCAGATATTCATCAATCAAGGGCACAACCGCACGACGCGCCGTATTTCCCATCACAATATCGCATTCTTCAAAAAGACTCAGGTCATCAGCAAACGCCTGCGGCATACAGCCGCACAGAATGACGATCGCATCAGGGTTTTCGCGTCGAATCCGATGAATGGTTTTACGGTTTTTGGCGTCGCCGGTCGCCGTCACCGTACAGGAATTCACGATACAAATATCGCTGTCGATCATGGATTCCGCCTTGGTGTAACCTGCAGCGTTCAACAGCTCTGCCATAATCTCGGACTCGTATTGGTTGACCTTACAGCCGAGCGTAATAATATGATATGTCAACGTCATCACCATCTTCACAAATCTTTATACAGTATAATGATTACGGTGAAAAAAGTCAATATTTAAGAAGACTAGGTCACAGTTAAAGTCAAAAATGAAACTTGTATTACCATAACAACGAAACATTTTTGGCACGCTAAGGGGGACAGACCGAAGTCTGTCCCCCTGTTTCGGATATGATTCATTTTAAACAATCAAATTATTGCTGAAATCAGCGAATGGATTAATAATTCCAACCGGTAACGATATAGTGACCGAGATCATTCTTGGAGCCATCCATCCAGTAACCGTCATAGGTACCGAAATCAGTGATATCCTGAGTCTGAGCGCCGTTGCCGTTATTCAGGATAACGCCGACAGCACCCTCGGGAACGGTGCACTTGAACTGAGTCTCGCCATAGTCGTTGACCTGAGTCTCAGCCTGAGCCGCGCCGGGCCACTCGCCGCAAAGCGCGTTACCGGCAGCATCCCAAGCGTAAACATAGGCGGAGCCCCAACCAAAGTTATCGGTCAGCAGGAAGGTAACTGCATCACCGCCGCCGGTTGTTTCATCAGTAATCGTACCGTCAAAGTTGAAGAATGCCGCATCATAATGACCGAGATTATTCTGGGTGTTCAGCGGATAGACGCCGTTATTGCCGCCTGCAATGATATCTGCGATCGCGACATCCACGGTCTGACCGCCGTCGCCGCCCTTATTGAAGATGACGCTGTCATACTCACCGGTATTGATCGTCATGCTCCAGATCTTGCCGCCGACATGGGTAGCAGCTTCGCCGGGCCACTCGGTGGTAGCGCCTGCGCTGTTCCACATATGCGCATAGACAGAAGACCAGTTCTTGTCATTGCGGAAGTAGATGGTTACGGTGTCGGGTGTGGGAGGATCGGTGGGATCTACGGGAGCGGTCGTCGGCTGAGGAGCAGAGGTGGGCTGAGGAGCGGTCGTCGGTGTGGGAGCGTCGCCGCCTACATAGAATACCTCGTTAACCTTATAGGGGTTGCCGATATCCGCGAGATAACGCTGGATCAGCGTAGCGTCGGTAATCTCAACGTCTTTGCTGCCATCAACATCAGCTGCGAGAACGCCGTCGGCGGTCAGCGGCTTGACGTCAGCGACATGGCGCTGGATCAGGGTAACGTCGAGGATCGAAACGATCTTATCCATATCAGCGTCGCCGCGTACGATCGGCTTGCCGACAGGAGGCTGTGTGGGCGGCTGAGTGGGAGCTTCGGTAGGACCGACAACGTCGCCGTTGAGGGTGGTATCAGCATTGGTCAGGGTAGCGACCGGATATTCACCGTAGTCCTCGAAACGGAGGTCACGCAGAATCATCGCGCCGACCAGCGCATAACCGCCGTTCTCACGGTTCGCCTTGGTGTTAGCGGAGCCGTAGTTAACAACAGTCTCGGGCATGGTACGTCCGCAGTAGCCCTGGCACTCGCTGAAGCTATGGAACAAATGATAACGACCGTAGGCATCAGCCTTACTCTTCTCGGAATACTGAGAAGCAATGAAGCCTTCGTTAAACTTAACGTAATTGGTATTTGCGGGTACATCATAGCTGTAGATACCGGACTGACCGGAAACAGCCGTCATCTTAAATGCGTCATAAGCGCCAAGCTGGGTGGAGGCAGCCGTACCAGACTTGCAGTATACATAGATACCGGGTTTAGCAGTGCCGGCTTCCACAGGCCACTTCATGACGTTGTTGTCGAAGTAAACCTTCTTGGTTTCGTTGGGATTCTTCTTCTTGATGTTATAGGTACGCTCAACCGTCTTGGTTCCGTTGGTCGCGGTAACCGTAACGTCTACGCTCTTGCCGTAAGGAATCGTGCTGTTCAGCGTGAAGGTGGTAGAACCGGTTACAGTCTTAGCAGCGAGGTTGGAAACCTTGATAGAAGCGGAAGTCGCGTTCTTAAGGTCAACCTTTACGGTAGCAGTAGCGTCGGTATAACGGCTGAGAACCTCGGGATTCAGCTCAACGTTGTTCAGAGAGAGCTTGATCTCGGGAGCAGAGTTGGAAGCATCAGTGTTATAAACAACCGCAACGCCGGTCGCGCCGACACTACCGGTGATCTTGCCGCCGGATACCTGGAAGGTAGAACCGGAAACCTGATCCTTGTAGGAACCGTTTGCCATAGAGCAGCTCTGGTTGATGGTGGCAGAAGAACCGTTGAGGTTAACGATGACCATACCGGTAGTACCACGCTGTACAAACAGGTTGGCGCCGCTGGCGGTAACAGACTCGTTCTGACCTGCAAAGGCATTCTTGAACTTGTTGACAGCTACGACAGTGGGATCCTTCCAAGTGGTAGCGGAACCGGGAGCACCCATGAGGTCATCATACTTGATGAAGCCTGCAGAGTCGATCGCCTCGTGCTTCGGGCGGACATAGAACAGCGCGGGAGCATCCTTGCGGGCGCCGATGGCAGCCCAACCGAGGATCTGCTGCTTCTTGCTCAGACCGGTAGAAGCGCCGGAGCAGAAGTTATCGTGAGACTCTACCCACAGGACGTTCTGGTTCTTGCTGGAGCCGCTGTAACCATAGCTGGTCAGAGCGGAAGCGTTCTTAGAGTTCAGCGCACCGCGAACGGTATTACCAAAGCCCCAGTCCGTAACGCTCATATACTTGGTGTAAGAGCCGATGCTGAACTTGCCGGCGTTGTCGAGAATCTCACCGTAAATAAAGGCATTGGAGTTCTTCGCCTTGATGGCATTGGTCACGGTGGGCCAGTAATCAGAAGCGAAGGATCCGTCATCGGGAGTCTCGATATGCTTGGCAGCGTCAAAACGGAAGCCGTCGATGCCGTCGTCGGACAGCGGATTGATCAGGTTATTGATGACATAATTCTGATAGCTCTTCAGACCTGTGTTCATATCGGGCAGCTGGTTATCAAGGTCACCGCGTACCTGAGCCTCACGGGAGCTGTCGCTGGCAGCCATCGGATGGGTGGTCAGCGAATGACGCGCACCGCTAGATGTGCTGGACAGAGCGGAAGCAACCAGAGCGGCCTCTGCCTTAGAGGTACAGTTCTGAACGTGGTTGGTAACGACGTCGGCGATTACCTTAACGCCGTACTTGTGGAGCTCGTCAGCAGCTGCTTTTACTTCAGCGTTGGTGCCGAGCGCGTTGCCTACCTTCATGTCGGTGGGCTGGTAGAAGGACCACCAGTCAGTCGCGTATGCGCCGTCGTTAGAGGTGGCCTTTGTACCCTGAACGGGAGAAATCTGTACAGAAGTATAGCCGGCAGCCGCGATTTCGGGAGCGTACTTCACGAGATCGCGCATGCGCCAGTTAAACGCGTGCAGGATATTACCGCTCTGGATGTTGGGAGCAAGTGCATAGTCGGACGTGGTGTTGACAGAGGTAGCAGCCGTCTCTTTGTCTGCAGCAGAGAATGTCGCAGGGATGACAGCAGCCGTCAGCATCATGACCACAACCATGACCAGGCTCACTACTTTTTTCATTTGCATTTTAAAACCTCCTAATTAAACAAATGTGTTATTTGTTTTTGCCTTTATTTAACAGCTCTGACATCTTCCCCTTAAGAGAAATATCCTTTCTTCCCTTTTTCTTGGGCTTCGGATCATCCTCTTCGTACGCGGGAGCGATGTCGTCTGCTGAAATTTCTTTTTTCCTAAGGCGGATTTCGGCGCCTTCTTTTACTAACGTATATATAGCCGCGAATACCGGAACGCCCAACAGCATACCCGGTACGCCGAACAAGCCTCCGCCGACGATAACCGATACCATGATCCAAAAGCCGGAGATACCAACCGTTTCGCCGAGAATCTTAGGACCTAAGATATTACCGTCGAACTGTTGCAGCACGATGAGAAACACCAAGAATCCGAGGGCTTCCATCGGGTTGATAATAAGGAGCAGGAAGCCTGTCGGGATAGCGCCGATAATCGGTCCGAAGAACGGAATCAGGTTGAATACGCCGATAATCACGCTGATCAAAAGCGGATAATGGAAGCGGAAGATCGACAAGCCGATAAAGCACATGACGCCGATAATACTGGAATCAATGATTTTACCGACAATAAACTTACCGCATTTGTTATTCAGCACATCGCCGATCTTGAAGAGCGGCTTATAAAAACGTTCAGGCGTATAGGCGACAATCGTGATCTTCGCTTGTCTGATCAGGCGCTCCTTGCTGGCGAGCAGGTAAATCGAGATAATGATACCGAGGCCCCAGTTATACAAGCCCGTACCGATCCCCAGTACCGTCGAAAACGCCGACGGGATAAAGTTGGTAAACAGATTCTTGATAAATTCGGTGGTATCGTTACCGGTGATAAGCGTAATCAGGTTTTTATAGGACGCGTACTCGTATAGGTTGTAGCCGACGTTCTTGTAGATAAAATCAACCACATTGTCGGAAGTGCTCCTAATCGCCTGTTCATACATGGGGATATTGTCGATCAGCGTCGTGATACTTGAAGAGAGCTCAGGGATGAGCGTGCTGACCAAAAATGCTACTATACCAAATATTATAATATAAGATAGGAATAAAGACAATGGTTTTTTTATTTTTTTCAGCCATTTATGTTTTGTTCCCATGTTTTTGAAGGCATGATTGTAAAATGCCTTGTAGGGATAGTTCAGCAAATACGCGATGACAAGTCCGTACAGAATCGGCGCAATGACAGCAAGAATCGTTCGAAATACATCAAATACGCTTTTGATATTGACAAAGAAGAATATCAGCAGCGTCGTATATAGTATTAATAACATTATATTCCTTATTTTAAGATTTTTCAATATATCACCTCAAAATAATCATAATATTGACATTTAGAACAAACTCATCTGCGCCGTTTCGGGCAAATCGCCGAATGCGCCGCACTCTTTGAGGGTTTCGATCACGGCTTTTGTCACCTTAGTACGGTTGACAACGTCGTCGATACACAAGTATTCACCTTTTTTCGCCGCCTCGGCAAGCGCCAACGCTGCGCTCTCACCTACGCCGCTGAGCGAACAGAATGGCAGACGAATCTTACCGTCCTCAATGACAAACTTCTTCGCCTCGCTCTTGTAGATATCAACCGGCAGCACCTCGATTCCGCGCGCGAGCATCTCGTTCATGATCTGCAGCATCGGGACTTCCGCCTTATCCTTTGCCGAAGCCTCAAAGCCCTTTTCCTCAATCATTTTGATTTTGTTGCGAACGGCGTCACGTCCTTTGAGGAGCGTCGCGCCGTCAAAGTTGTCGTTTCGCACGGTAAAGTATGCCGCGTAAAAATCGATCGGACGGTGCACCTTGTACCATCCCAGCCGCAGAGCGGAGATCATATACGCCGCCGCGTGCGCCTTCGGGAACATATACTTGATCTTCATGCAGGAGTCGATGTACCACTGGGGCACGTTATGCTCCTTCATCGCGTTCAGGTGCTCTTCGGTAAGCAGCTTCGTTGCCTTACCCTTTCGCACAATCTCCATAATCTTGAACGCCATGGAAGGATCGAGCCCCTTGTGCATCAGGTATGTCATGATGGAATCTCGCGTACCGATAACCTCGGAAATCGTGCAGGTACCGTCTTTGATGAGATCGGCGGCGTTTCCGATCCATACGTCGGTACCATGAGACAAGCCGGATATTTGGAGTAAATCGGAAAAGGTCTTGGGCTTTGATTCAACCAGCATCTGGCGCACAAAGCTTGTACCAAGCTCCGGCAGCGCAAAGGTACCGGTTTCCGAGTCGATATCCTCGGGCGTTACTCCGAGCGCTTCGGGGGAGGTGAACAGGCTCATCACATCGGGATCGCTCATGGAAACATCCATGACGGGGATACCGGAGTTTTCTTCCAGATAATGATAGATCGTCGGAACATCATGTCCGAGCTCGTCGAGCTTCGTGATCGTATCGTGGATCGAATGGAAATCGAAGTGCGTCGTGATATTATCGGAGTCGCTCTTGTCGGCAGGATGCTGTACGGGACAGAAGTCATAGACCTCCATACCGCGCGGTACGACGACCATACCGCCGGGATGCTGTCCGGTGGTGCGCTTAACGCCGGTACAGCCGGCGGCAAGGCGGTTCATCTCCGCCTTGCGGAAGGTTCGGTTATGCTCTTCACAATACTTTTTGACATAACCGTAAGCGGTTTTATCGGCAACGGTCGAGATCGTGCCTGCCTTAAAGACGTTTTCACGACCGAACAATTCTTCGGTATACCGATGAGAAGCGCTCTGCTGTTCACCGGAGAAATTCAAATCAATATCGGGAACCTTATCGCCCTTGAAGCCGAGGAATGTCTCGAATGGGATTTCGTGTCCGTCACGCTCCATAGGCGTGCCGCAGTCGGGGCAATCCTTTGGCGGCATATCAAAGCCGGAGCCGTATTCGCCGTGTTCGAAGAAAATACTTTTTTTGCACTTCGGGCATAGATAATGCGGACACAGCGGATTAACCTCGGAGATACCGGACATCGTCGCGACAAAGGATGAGCCGACGGAGCCTCGGGATCCGACGAGATAACCGTGCTTTTCGCTGTCGGCTACCAGCTTCTGTGCCGTCATATACAGGACCGAGAAGCCGTAGGTGGTAATGGAGTTCAGCTCCTTATCCAACCGCGCTTTGACGATATCGGGCAGCGGATCACCGTATTTATCCTTGGCTCTCTGCCAGGTGATCGAGGTAAGCTGCTCCTCAGCGCCCTCGATGAACGGCGGAAAGTTTCCCTTCGGGATCGGGCGGACATAGTCGCACATATCGGCGATCAGGTTGGTGTTGTCGATGACGACCTCCTCTGCCCTGTCGCCCAGATACGCGAATTCCTCGAGCATCTCGGCAGTGGTGCGAAAATACAGCGGCGCCTGATCTTCGGCGTCATCAAAGCCCTGTGCTGCTAAAAGAATCATGCGGTAATCCGCGTCATGCGGATCCATAAAGTGGACGTCGCAGGTAGCAACGGTGGGCTTGCCGAGTGAATCGCCGAGTTCCAGAATGCTTCGGTTGATGCTCTGCAGGTGTTCTTCATCGCGGAATGCGCCGTCACGGATCAAAAAGCGGTTATTGCCGTTTGGCTGAATCTCGAGATAATCATAGAAGGAAGCGATCCGCTCGATCTCTTCGCGACCGGCGTTGTGCAAAATCGCACGATAAAGCTCGCCTGCCTCACAGGCTGAACCGATGATCAGTCCCTCACGGTGCTTGAGCAGCTCCGACTTCGGAATACGGGGACGGCGGTGGAAGGTATTCAAATGGGAATATGAAATCAGCTTATACAGGTTCTTGAGACCTGTCTGATTCTTGACTAAGATAATTTGATGGTAAGTCGGCAGTTTTCTGAAATCACCGCCGACGATCTTCTCCCTCATGTCGTCGAGATCATGCACGTCATGATCCTTTTCGAGTAAACGAACGAGATTGAGGAAGATATTGGTCAGCATCTCCGCATCGTCAACCGCGCGGTGATGGTTAAACTTGCCCAGTCGGAAATGCTTTGCCAGCGTATCCAGCTTGACGTTATTAATATCGGGAAGAATCCTTCGCGCGATAGCGACCGTATCAACAGAGGTATAATCGTATACAACGCCCATATCCTGACACGCCTTGCGGATAAAGCCGGTGTCGAAGGGAGCGTTATGCGCGACCAGCACGGCGCCGTCACAGAAATCAAGAAACGCCTGTACCGCCTCAGCCTGAGAGGGAGCGCCCTTGACCATGTTATCGGTGATTCCCGTCAGCTGAACGACCTTCGCGGGGATCGGACGCTCGGGATCGGCAAAGGACGAAAAGGTTTCGATAATCCTGCCGTCTTGAATTTTTACGGCGCCGATCTCGGTAATCTTGTCGTTCGTAGCATATAGCCCGGTGGTTTCGAGGTCAAAGCATACGAAGGTACCGCTGAGCGGTTCATTTTGATGCCCGTCAACCGGCGTACAGAGATCGTCGATAAAATACGCCTCCGTACCGTAGATGACCTTGATCTCTTTCCCGTTGCGCTCGAGCCCTTCGGCAGCGTTCATCGCCTCGGGAAACGCCTGTGCCACACCGTGATCCGTGATCGCGACAGCAGGATGACCGAAGTCTGCCGCACGGCTGACAAGCTTGCCTGCCTCGGTGACCGCGTCCATCTGGCTCATGTTGGTATGCATATGCAGCTCCACACGCTTTTTCGGCGCGTTGTCAACCACAGAAACCTTCTTCACCGTGGAGATGGAGCGTGCGCTGATAATGGTATCACCGGCGAATTTATCGAATTCTACATCACCGGAAACGATGATCGAAGAGCCTTTTTTAACTGCCTCGAGCACCTTACAGTTCTGGATCGAATCAAAGACCTTTACCGTCACGGAGCCGGTGTAGTCGGTGATGTCATAATTAATGATATTCTTATCACCGGAGCGCGTCGTCTTGACTTCACAGGCAAACACATCACCCCAGACGGTCGCTTTTCCGGTGTCATATGCGATTTTTTCAATCGGCATGAGCTTCGATTTCGAAACCCTGCCGTACAGCGGTTTCACTGACGAGGGGATGATACGCGGATACAGGGAGTCGCCCTTTCGCACCTCGATCTCGGTCAGGCTCTGCCGGCGTTCGGTATCGGTTTGAGAACGCTCTTCTCCCTCAAACAGCTGTGTCAGTTCATCGAGCTTTTTGCGGTCGATCTTCTTCTGTGCGTTGGTGATACTTTCGGAGAACTGTTCGTCATCAATACTCAACTCGGTAACGCCGGATAACACGATCTCATAGCGCAACCCGAATTCACGAAAAATAATATCACTCAGCAAAAGATCAAATTCCTTTGCCTCCAACAGCGCTCCGCCGCCGTGCGCCAGCACCACTCTCAGCCTGTTTTCTCCAGCCTGTTCCAGTACCGCGTCATTCAGCGTACCGTTCAGGCTGGGCGTCTCTGTCTTTAATGCGGCGACAAGCTCATCGAAATAGCCGACGTCAAAGGACTCTGACGGATAATGCGGATGGATAATCACCTTATCTATGCCGAGGTCGGCTTTAGCGATCACGCTCTGGGCATTGAACAGCGCAGCACGCGTCAGTAATAAATCGGAAGCTATGTCGATATTCAGTATGCGTCTTTCTCTGTTGATTCGGATATGATTCACCGCCGCGTCGGCAATGGAATCATCCAAAGCGACTTGGTAGGGTGAAAATATCTCACCTAGTTTTATCATTCATTCACCTTTCAACGAATCGTAACCGTCAATGTATAACCGTTAAACAACGACGGTTTTCCATAAAATAGTAGAATTTATAAGAATAAAAAACAAAGTGTCAATCTAATAAAGATGTCGGATTACGATTACAGCTTTTCTATTTCTTCCATTAATCTGTCGATCAGCTGATCCTCGGGCACCTTCGCGATAATCTCGCCCTTTTTGAAGATCAACCCTTCTTGATTGCCCCCGGCAATCCCGATATCGGCTTCTCGCGCCTCTCCGGGACCGTTGACAACACAGCCCATGACCGCGACGGTAATGTCCTTTTGACAATCACGCAGCCGGGCTTCGGCTTCATTTGCCAACGCGATCAGGTCGATTTTCGTTCTGCCGCAGGTGGGGCAGGAAACAAATTTGACGCCCTTCTCCCCCATGCCGAGCGATTTCAGGATATCCTTCGCGGCATAGACCTCCTCGACCGGGTTATCGGTCAACGAAACGCGGATGGTATCGCCGATCCCGTCAACCAGCAGAGAACCAATCCCCACAGCAGATTTGATGATCCCCATACGGCGTGTGCCGGCTTCGGTCACACCGAGGTGGAGCGGATAATCACAGCGCCGGTCGGCTAACCGATAAGCCTTGACCATCGTGGTAACATCGGAGGATTTCATCGACAGCACAATGTCGGTAAAATCGAATTGCTCCAAAAGCGACGCATGATACAGCGCGCTGTCACACAACGCTTCGGCGGTCGGATGACCGTATTTCGCGAGGATATGCTTTTCGAGCGAACCGGAGTTCACGCCGATTCGGATCGGAATATTCTTCTGTTTACAAGCGTCGGCAACCGCCTTGACGCGACTGTCATCACCGATGTTTCCGGGGTTGATGCGAATTTTATCAACGCCGGCAGCGATTGACTCCAACGCAAGCTTATAATTAAAATGGATATCCGCGACGATCGGGACCGACACCGCTTCCTTCAAAGCGGCGATCAGCCGTACCGCTTCCATATTCGGTACCGCCGCGCGGATGATCTCGCACCCTGCGGCTTCTAAAGCCCTCGCCTGTTCAACGGAGCCCTGTATATCTTCGGCAGGCTTGTTGAGCATAGACTGCACGCTCACCTTGGCGCCGCCGCCGATCTTCGTATTCAATGCAGTGACAAACTTTTTGCTGGACATATTATCCTCCGGAAAACAGCTTCCATACGTCCTTGACCGCAATCACCGCCGAGAGCCCGAGCAAAAGCACCAGTCCGACAGCGTTGATCACGCTCTGCACCTTTAAGGGAACGGGCTTGCGGAAAATCGCTTCGATCAGCAGCATCAGGAAATGACCGCCGTCGAGCGCCGGGAACGGAAGCATATTCACAACACCTAAGTTGATGGTTATCACCATCATGATATATACAATCGAGTTGACCGCGCTGCCAAAGCCGGACGTCTTGAGGCTCTCGCCGGCGACCTGCGTAATCGCCGAGGCGATCCCGACGGGCCCGGACATATCGTTGAGGCTGAACTGACCTTTTATCAAGCCGATCAGGCTACCCCACACCATGCGAACAACCGAGATCGTGTTGGCGAAGGTCTGTTGTATCACCGTGCCGAAGGTCTTTTCCATCGGCTCGATATAGAAATCAATCTGCAGCTGGGGCGTATCGTCCTCAGCGCTTTTCTTCAAGGTCAGCAGGTCAACATCCTTCAGCTCAACCTTTTTATCGTCGCGGATGACGGTAATATCGGTACGGTAACGCTGGCGCGTCTCGCGCTCCTCGATTTTCGGAATCTCAGCGGAATGCTCCTTACCGAGCACATCCGCCAGTTTTTGATAGTAATCAGAGAATACGGCATAGGACGCCTCCTTGCTTTCGGCAGCAGCCAGCTTTGACTGCGCCTCCTGCAGCGTCTTGACCAAAGCCGCATTCTGTTCATCGGTGGTATCCTTATCTACCAGCTCCGTTGCACGAACATAAAGATCAAAGGAGCAGTCCTCCTTATAGATCTTCAGCTCGCTGCCGTCAACCGTGCTGACCGGCAAAGTAAACAGCGCAAAGGAAAAGTCGGTAGAGGTATTGACGTCGTAATCGTTGATTTTGACAATCTGATCGCCCGGCTGTAATCCCGTCACCGATGAAAACGAGTTCACCGAAAACTGAGATACCGTCGTAGAAGCGAAATTCTCCTGCGGCAGCAGGGTAATCAGCATCAGCACTAAGCCGAACACGATATTCATAAAGGCGCCGGCAACGATGATAATCATGCGCTTCCATATCTTCGCGTTATTGAAGGAACGGGGACTGTCGCTGGCTTCATCCTCTCCCTCCATGGCGCAGAAGCCGCCGATCGGGAAAACACGCAGAGAATACGTCGTTTCTCCCTTGGTAAAGCTGAACAGCTTTGGCCCCATTCCCAAAGCAAATTCATTTACCTTAACGCCGCATTTCTTCGCGGCAAGATAATGTCCGCCCTCATGGAAAAAGATAATCAGTTCAAACAGCGCTACCGCAATCAAAATCAGCGCTATCGTGGTCAATACGGTAATAAAATCATCTCCAATTAGTGTAACCGGAATTCATGTCCGGTGGCATTTTCAGCACGACCATCAGTCGTCGTCCCTAAGGACAATAGAACGTTTCTTACTGAATACTCTGAAAAACGAATTCACGCGCCAGTCGGTCGGCGTTCAATACATCGTCAAGACAGGTCGCGGCGCCGACATTCAGCGTATCGACAGCAGCCGTGACCAGCTCGCCGATCTCGAGGAAGGAGATCCTGCGATCCCGGAACAAGCGGTTCGCGACCTCATTCGCGCCGTTGGCAACAGCCGGATACAAGCCTCCCTTTTTCATCGCCCTTTTACAGGCGGCTAAGCATTTGAAGGTATGCTCATCAGCGCTGTAGAAGGTCATCTGAGAAAGCGTTTTCCAGTCGATCTCGGGAACCAAAGACGGCACACGCTCCGGATAAGTGATCGCATACTGAATCGGGATACGCATATCCGGCACGCCGAGCTGCGCCAAGATCGAATGATCGACAAACTCGATCATCGAATGGATGATGCTTTCCCGGTGTACGACCACCTCGATATCATCGGGCGAAGTATCGAACAGCCAAGCCGCTTCGATAATCTCCAGCCCCTTATTCATCATGGTGGCGCTGTCGATGGTGATCTTCGCGCCCATATCCCAGTTAGGATGATGGAGCGCCTGTTCGACGGTAACGTCCTTTAATTCGTCGGCAGTTTTCCCGAAGAACGGTCCGCCGGACGCAGTCAGCAGAATCTTTTTCAGCTTTTTATCGGGAGGCGCCGCCTGCAGGCATTGGAAAATAGCGCTGTGCTCGCTGTCTACGGGTAGCAGCTTCACGCCGTTTTCCTTCACCGCGTTCATCACCAGCGCGCCGCCCGCAACCAAGGTCTCTTTATTTGCGAAGGCGATATGCTTCTTCGCGGCGATCGCCTCTAAGGTCGGCGCTAATCCGACCATACCGACCACCGAATTCACCAACAACTCGGAATCGTCATGGCAGATCTCCAACAAGCCGTCCATACCGGCGAGTACCTTGGTATCGGTATCGGCAATATTCACTTTCAGCTGTGCGGCACGCGCTTCATCAAACACGACCGCAAGCGCCGGATGAAATTCGCGAATCTGTTCCTCCAGCAGTTCGATGCTGCTGTGGGCAGAAAGCGCGGTAACTTGTAAATGCAGCTTACGGGCAACGTCCAGCGTTTGTGTACCGATGGAACCCGTAGAGCCTAAAACAGATATTTTTTGAACCATCATATCAATAATATGCTAAAAGGTAACGCGAGCATGCTTCATATCTGATCAGACAAGCGCTCAAACGTCTTATCCTTTTATAAACAAAGATAGAAAAATTGTGAAAAGATATAAACAACGGGAATACAGAAGATGACGGAATCAAAACGATCGAGCAAGCCGCCGTGTCCGGGCATAATCGTGCCGAAATCCTTGATCTTACAGCTTCGCTTGATGATCGAGAAGATCAGGTCGCCGAAGATGGAAACGATTGAATTGACAAAGCCGATCAACAGCAGAACGCCATAGTAAATCGTAACCTCACCGTAGATCAGCTTAAAGATCGCGCCGATCAGGAGGGCGGATAAGGTACCGACCAAGATGCCGCCGATCGCGCCTTCTACGGTTTTATGCGGACTGATATCGGGACACAGCTTATGCTTACCGAAATAACTGCCGGCAAAATATGCGGCAGTATCCGCCAGCCACGGGACGCCCAGACAAAACACGATCCAGAAAGCCGCGTGCTTTTGATCTGACCATACAAGAATATTCAGCACCGATAACGAAACGGTAATCACCGTCACGCCGGTCAACGAGAACATCATATCTTCGGTGGAAAGCGTTCGATGAAAAACGACCGCCATAACACACATACCGAAAATATACAGGAAAAGAGGAATATACCTCGCCTGAGTATTGGACAGCATCGGGATCAGAAAAGCAAAGATCAGCGAGCCGATAAATACCTTCATATTTTTATTCAGCTTCTTCGCCGATAAATACTCACCGCATAAAATGACACTGACCAAAGACAGCGCGATGGTCACAACAATGGTGAAAAATGAACCTAAGATGATCAGCGCAATCGCCAAAGCAGCAGCGATGCCCGCGGTTATGATTCGCGTTTTCATCTTCATCCTCCTTTGTCAAGAGTAGTCTTTCTCTTTTCCCAAACAGGAAACTCTTTCGCCGAGAAACCGCGCTATACCCCGCCGAAACGCCGGTTACGCTTGGCGAATTCGATCAACGCCCTGTCAAGATCATCCGAGGTGAAATCAGGCCAAAGTACATCCATGATCACATACTCGGCGTACGCGCTCTGCCATAGCAGGAAATTCGAGGTGCGATTCTCTCCGCTGGGGCGGATAATCAAATCGGGATCAGGCTGACCGGCAGTATACAAATTATCGGAAACCGTTTGTTCGGTAATATCCTCCGGCTTAATTCCGCCTTCGGCAGCCCGGGCAGCAAGCGAGCGGATCGCCCTGACCAGCTCAGCCCTGCCGCCGTAATTCATCGCGATGTTCAGCACCATACCGTCACGATCACAGGACTCTTCCTCATTCTCGTTCATCAGACTCAAAAGCTCCGGCGAGAACGCCGTGCGGTCACCGATAAAGCGCAGCACGATGCTGTCGTCCTTAAAATCGCGGATCGACTCCTGCAGATAGTCCTTGAACAAACGCATCAGCGCGTCGATCTCGTCGCCGGGACGGCGCCAGTTCTCGGTTGAAAAGGCATATACCGTCAAATATTTGATACCGATATCGCTGCAATAACGCGCGATCTTACGGAAGGTCTGCGCGCCGGCGGTGTGTCCGGCAGAACGCGGCAGTCCGCGCTTCTTCGCCCAACGACCGTTACCGTCCATAATGATACCGATATGCTCCGGCAGGACGATATCGGATAGGGATACTTCTTTCGGCTGTTTCTTTTTGAATATAGCCATCGCTTACTCCTGACTCAATGATAATCAGATCTCCATGATCTCTTTCTTCTTCTTATCGGTGATATCGTCGATCTCTTTGATGAATTTATCGGTCGATTTCTGTACCTTCTTCTCGCCTTCCTTGAGGTCGTCCTCGGTCAGATCGCCGTTCTTCTTCATCTTCTTGAGCTTTTCGACGGTATCGCGGCGCACGTTGCGCACCTGCACCTTGCTGTCCTCGGCGATATGCGCGATTTCTTTGGCGATTTCTTTACGCTTATCCTCGGTCAAAGGAGGGAAAATCAGGCGCAGCACCTTACCGTCGTTCTGAGGATTAATACCGACGTCGGACATTTGGATCGCCTTTTCGATGGATTTCAGCGAGGAAGCGTCATAGGGCTGGATCACCAGCGTTCTCGCTTCGGTAACCTGGATCGAAGAAAGCTGATTGATCTGCGTCGGGACGCCGTAATAATCGACGGTCACCTTTTCCAGCACGGCAGGATTAGCGCGACCGGCTCTGATAGACTTATACTCATCAACCAGGTGATCAATGCGGCGCTGCATACGCTCATCGTTCTTTTTTAATACGTCATTCATGTTAAATCCTCCTTAATATGTAATGTTATAGATGATGTGGGGATCGGTTCGTCGTCAAAACAAACCACTAGTTTACTTGCTGTTCGTTACCAGCGTGCCGACCTTGGAGTCGCAGACAGCTTCATAGATATTCCGGGGATCAAGAATGCTGAATACCATCAGCTCGATATTATTATCCTTACAGATCGCCGCAGCGGTAGAATCCATGACCTTCAGATCCTTTTCGAGAACCTGCTGGAACGAAAGCTTATCAAACTTGACGGCGTCCTTATATACGTTGGGATCTTTGTCATACACGCCGTCTACCAGCGTCGCCTTGAGAATAATCTCGGCTTCGATCTCAGCCGCTCTTAAGGCAGCAGCCGTATCGGTAGAGAAGAACGGATTACCGGTGCCGCAGCCAAAGATGACGACTCTCCCCTTCTCCAGATGACGGATCGCACGGTTACGGATATAGGGCTCGGCAACCTGGCGCATCGAGATTGCCGTCTGAACACGGACGTCAACGCCGATGCTTTCCAGCGCGTCCGCCACGCCGAGGGCGTTGATGGTAGTCGCAAGCATACCCATATGATCGGCGCGCGTCCGATCCATCTCGCCGCTTGACCTGCCGCGCCAGAAGTTACCGCCGCCGACGACGATACCAACCTGTACGCCTTCATTCACAAGCTTCTTGATCGGTTCACAATAAGAGGTCACCGTTTCAAAATCAATTCCGTGTTTGTTAACACCGGCAAGGGATTCACCGGATAATTTCAGAAGTATTCGCTTATATTTTGGTTTCATGCATATCACTCCTATGTTAATTTCATAGTTATACATATTGTACTACATAACAGCTTTTTTGTAAAGTAATTCGTACAGAATTTCTTCGAATAATAGCAGAAAGTTTTATCGAGCATTCAATACTCACGCACAAACGGTTTCCCCTAACAGGGAATCGTTCTTTTTTTGCGGTTATACTAAATCTATTTAAAACGGCTCTATAATAGATGTTGGGGTAACAAATAGAGCCTACAAAGAATAAAGTGAAAAAAAGTAGAGCATATTTGCACCAAATCCG
>CADBUN010000037.1 GCA_902797825.1 uncultured Ruminococcus sp.
CGGATTTGGTGCAAATATGCTCTACTTTTTTTCACTTTATTCTTTGTAGGCTCTATTTGTTACCCCAACATCTATTATAGAGCCGTTCTTTTTTGATAGGCGGCGGTTCACCGGATATTTCGGAGTGAATCAATCGATTGTTGACAACACGCTTCGACAGCGGCATAACTGTTTACAAAACCTTAACTTGACACCTGTAGCCGCATTCGATACAATATAGGTTAGATTATTAGGAGATTTACCGGCTTTATGTGACGGATCGTTTTTCGATATCAAGTCCGGTTGATCCTTTCTTGAAGGAGTTTGCTTATGAAATCCAAGCTTTCATGGATACCGTTTATCCTGTTGCTGCCTGCCGCTTTCTTTTTGAAGTTGTCGCAGTCTCTGATGCCCGAGGGGATCTTTGGGTTAAACGCGCTGCAGCAGGAGTACCTATATCTGGGCTGTGTGGCGCTGATGTTCCTGTTGGCGCTGCTGTTTTGCCTGCTTGACCGCAAGATCGCTCCTTATTATGTGCTTCACCGTAATATTGCCGCAGGCTTGATCGCATTGGTTTCGGCGCTGTTGCTTGCCGCTGACGGCGCCGGCTTCTGGATCCGCACCTTCAGCGCCGGTGAAAAGAGTACGCTCGCGATCATCGGCGCGATCCTGTCGCTGATTAACGCGATTGTTTTCGTGCTGCTCGGGCTCGGCCATATGTCGCGCCGTGATGAAGAACGGAAGCTCTCGCTGGTTTATGCGCTGCCTGCTGTGATGTTTGCTGTAAGACTGATCCTCAGCTTCGTCAGCTTTACGACGGTTTCGATCCGTTTGGCTGATGTCGCTAAGCTGGTTTGTTATGTGTTCGTTTTGATGTTCTTCTTCTATTATGCAGTGGTACTGTCTCAGACTAAGACGAAAAACGCGCTTAAAATGTGCCTTGCCTTTGGCTTCCCGGCTGTGACGGCGCTGCTCCCTTACGGCATCTATCGGTTATTCTTTGCCTTTGATACACAGGTGATCCTCAATAACCTTGAACCGGCTGAACTGTTGCTGCTCGGCTTCTATATCCTCTCGCTTTTGATCGAGATCACCGCTTTTGCTGTCAAAAGAGAGAACCAGGAAGCGATTGTCGATACGGTGAATCCCGCGGAGCTTTCGGATAAAAAGGTAGAGGATTTCTTCGCGAATATTATCGCCGAGGATAAAAGTGATTCCAGTGAAGAAACGGAAATCCCTGCCAACACCGATACCGAGGGCTTCTTGTATCAGGAAACCAAAAATACTCAGGATGATACCGAGTCGGAGAAGATGATGCAAAGCGAAGTCGATGGTTATCTGACCGAGGTGTATGACGAGGAAACCATGAAGAATGAGGATGAATCCTCACAGAAGACTTATGAAAGTCAGATGGATGATATTGATAAGCTGATTCTGGAGATTACCGAAAAATCAGAATGATCGCGTGAAGAGATTACCGATCATGCATATAAAGGAGGATGACGGCATGAAGAGACTGTGTATACTGATGGCAGTGTTGGTGCTGCTGTCCTCTGTTTCTTTTTCTGCTTTGGCGGCAGGAGCCGAGTTTGAGGTGAAGGACGGCGTTTTGGTGGGTTATCACGGCAGCGCCGCCAACGTTACCGTGCCCTCGAATGTCGTTTCAATCGGCGCGAATGCCTTTAAGGGGAATACCGCGCTGAAAAGTCTTTCGATACCGAACAGTGTTTATGAGATCGGAGAACAGGCGTTTTACGGCTGCTCGTCGCTTGCCGCTGTTTCCGGCGGCGATCAGGTCAGCCGCGTCGGCGATCTCGCCTTTTACGGTGCGCCTTATGTTGAACAGTCAACGGTTAAATATCTGATGCTCGGTCATGTACTGCTGTGGTATAACGGCACGTCACAGAGCGTTACGATTCCGTCTCACTGTACGGCTGTCGCTGCTTATGCGTTCATGAAGTGCGATACTTTGACTTCATTTACCGCTTATGACGGCTTGCTCAGCATCGGTACCGGTGCGTTTTATACCTGCTCACGGCTTACCGATGTCGCGCTTCCTTCTACGGTCAGTACGGTTGGCGCCTATGCGTTTGACGGTACGCCTTATCTTGATTCTCTCGGAGATTTCGCGACGGTAGGGGATCAAGTGCTGATCAAATATAACGGCGGCGAATCTGCCGTCACCGTACCCGACGGGATTACCCGTATCGCTTCACACGCCTTCTCTTCCTCGAAGCTTCGTTCCGTGACGCTTCCGCAGAGTGTATACACGATTGATGATTATGCCTTTGCCGACTGTGTCGGGTTAACGGAGATCACCTTAAACGAGGGGCTGGTCACCATCGGCAACGGGGCGTTCCGCGGCTGTAAGTCTCTCGGTACGCTTGTTACGCCGAAAAGCCTGCGGTATATCGGTCAAAAGGCGTACAGCGGATCTTCGATCGCCTCGGCTGTTTTGACGGGAAGCGGTTTGAATGTATCCTATCACGCCTTTCAGGATTGTCCTGCGCTGAAATATGTGCTTTTATCCTCGGATACAGAAGCCTTGTATGACAATGCCTTTGATAATTGTTCCGGCTTGGAGGGCATTTCGATTCCGCCCACCCTCTCTGAGATCAGCTCGCAGGCTTTGAGCAATTGTCCGAACGTTACCGTCAGCTGTGATGAAAACAGCCGGGCGCAGTCAGCCCTCGCGGTGCATCGGATGAACACCGTGAACGGCGATTGTGACAGCGACCGCTCCCTGACGGTCATTGATTCCTCGCTGATCCAGTATTATATCGCAGGGTTGATGCCGCTGGGCGGCGCGCAGGTTGCGGCTTCCGACTTTAATTATGACGCGGTGATTGATATCCGCGACGCCTTCTGGATCCAGATGAAGGCAGTCGGATTGGTATAGCTTTGATCTGCTTCACTGATAAATCCGCATAGGTTCGAGTCGCACTGACGCGATCAGATTTATCCAAATTAACCATTGACAGCGTTCGCGGATGGTGTTATATTATTAGATAAATAAATATTCGGATAGGGGACACGTCCGCTTCTGAAAGCTACAGAGAGTCATCGGTTGGTGTAAGATGGCGCAGAAGGCAGTCGGATACCACCCCTCATACCGCTTTCGGTATGTCTCGCTCAGGAAATGGAGCGACGTGCGCCGCGTTAAGGCTTGCCTTATGGCAGAATGAGGGTGCTGAACGTTCGAAAAGAATGCTCGGCATTGAATCAGGTGGAACCGCGTTAATACGCCCTGTTATTTCTTCGGAAATAGCAGGGCTTTATTTTTGACCGGCATAAACCTGCCTTGAATCGTTTATAGAAAATGCCGTGCCGTGATATGAATCAAGAAATCGCTTATCTGGATGATCGGTATCAGCACGACGGAGCAAAGGAGTAGATACATATGATCAACGTAGAATTAAAGGGCGGCGTCGTCCGGCAGTTTGAAGAGAACGTTACGCCTGCCGACATCGCCAAATCCATCTCTATGGGTTTATACCGTAACTGCTGTGCCGCGATGGTAGACGGCAAGGTATGCGACCTGCGGTCCGCGCTGACAGCGGACTGTAAGCTGCAGCTGCTGACCTTTGATGATGATGAGGGTAAGCAGGCTTTCTGGCATACAACCTCTCATATCCTCGCTCAGGCGGTCAAGCGCCTCTATCCTGAGGCGAAGCTCGCGATCGGTCCTTCTATCGACGAGGGCTTCTACTATGATTTTGATGTGGAAAAGCCGTTTGACTCCGATGATCTTTTGAAGCTTGAGGCTGAGATGAAGAAGATCGTCAAGTCCGGTATCGAGATCAGCCGCTTCGAGAAGGCGCCGCAGGATGCGCTGGCTTACTTAGAGGAGCTGGGCGAGCCCTACAAGGTTGAGCTTGCCCATGAGCACGCGGATAAGGGCGAGCCGATCAGCTTTTATCAACAGGCGGAGTTTGTCGATTTGTGTGCCGGCCCTCACCTCATGAGCGTAGCGCCTGTCAAGGCGTTCAAGCTGACCAACTGCACCGGCGCCTACTGGCGCGGCGACAGCAAGAATCAACAGCTTTGCCGTGTATACGGCATTTCCTTCCCCAAGGCGTCGATGCTGGAGGAATACCTCACCCGCAGGGAAGAAGCCCTCAAGCGCGACCACAACAAGCTCGGCAGAGAGCTCGAGCTCTTCACCACCGTCGATTATATCGGTCAGGGCCTGCCGATCATGCTCCCCAAGGGCGCGCGCGTGATCCAGCTCTTACAGCGCTTTGTCGAAGATTTGGAGCAGAAGAACGGCTGGCAGCTCACCAAAACTCCCTTTATGGCGAAGTCCGATCTCTATAAGATCAGCGGTCACTGGGATCATTACAAGGACGGTATGTTTGTTCTCGGCGACGAGGAGAAGGACGACGAGGTGTATGCTCTGCGTCCGATGACCTGCCCCTTCCAGTATCAGGTTTTCCTCAACCGCGGCAGAAGCTACCGCGACCTGCCGATGCGCTTGAACGAAACTTCAACACTCTTCCGTAAGGAAGCCTCCGGCGAGATGCACGGCTTGATCCGCGTCCGTCAGTTCACGATCTCCGAAGGCCACCTGATGTGTACCCGTGAGCAGCTCGAGGGCGAGTTTGAGCATTGTCTGAATCTCGCGATCTATTGCTTAAAGACCTTAGGCTTGTATGAGGACGTCTCCTACCGCTTCTCCCAGTGGGATCCCAACGACCGCGAGAAGTACATCGGCACCGAGGAGGAGTGGAACGAGGTTCAGGGCATGATGGGCAAGATTCTCGATGACCTTGGCATCAACTACAAGATCGGTATCGGCGAGGCGGCGTTCTACGGTCCCAAGCTCGATATCCAGATCAAGAACGTATTCGGTAAGGAA
>CADBUN010000038.1 GCA_902797825.1 uncultured Ruminococcus sp.
AACAAGCGACAGCTTCTTAGCCATCGCTTGTTCTGTTCTCTTATTCTGTTTTATTTTCGGGTTTACCCCAACTATTGACAGAGAGCCGTTTTTTTGCGGATGATTATTCTGCCGGCTGCCACTTGCAGCGGACAGGAGATACGATAGAGCCGTCCTTTTTCATCGCGGCCATCGCCTTATCGACAGCCTTTCTGTCCAGTCCGGTCAGCTCGGCGATCTTGCCTGCGTTCAGCGGTTCGCCGGCTTCCTTCATCGCCTTTAAAATCAGTTCCTTTTCGTTCACGGGTGAACCTCCTTTCTGATCAATTGACTATGTCAGCGGACAACGCCGCTAGTTAACGGTTTATGTTTAAAGTGGATTTATCTATGGTGAAAGCCTCTTCACCGTGACGGTCGAGGTATGACCAAAACGCAAAATGATTCGTCGTACATGAACGAGCCCTAATAGCGCACCCGGAAGCCGCGCTCCTCGGGATCGGTCGCAAGCTCCCTGACCTCCATGCGGTCGATGCGGATATAGGTACCGCGCCGGATCGCGGCGATCACCTCGTCGATCACATCCGCCGTCGCCTGGATCTCCATCGAAACAGAGTCGTCATACTCGTTGCGCACCCAGCCGGTCGCGCCGTAATGCTGCGCCGCCGTGCGCGCCTGCCAGCGAAAGCCCACCGCCTGTACCCTGCCGTAGAAGCGGTAAGCCCGGCGGATCGTTTTTCGTTTCGTCAGCATCGCGCTCACCTCATTTCCATGCTTTCGTCATCGCAGCTGATCTCTCACCAAGAGCATCACGCGCCGCAGCGGCAGAAGCCGGGCAGCCAGCCGGCGCCGCGGCGTATCGACAGCGATCTCCCTGCCGTCGCGCACGATCGTCGTCAGCACGCCGATGACGTTCTTTTCGCTGATCCCGTGTTCCTTATACCTGCGGTTATCGCCGCACATCGTCCACCCTCCGCCCCGGGTGCTGATGATGCGGTGCAGGACGACCTGACCGCTGTCGCGTCGATAGAGCGGAATATCGTATTGCTTCAACGGACGGGAAACCGCCTCGATCACGAGCAGGTCGTTCTTTCGTATCGTGGGATACATACTGTCGCCGACGTGGGTATAGACCAGCTTGCCCTGTTCGGCGATCACATCTTCAAACTTTCGTGTCATGTTACGCTCCGAAGCCTCTGTAAATTAACCTCATCATACCATATACAAGCCCGGTTGACAACCGTCTTTTGAGGATTTTATCGGCGCCTGTCTCAAAAATTTCCGATCCGCGCGGATTCTTTGTCATGAGGTAGTGACATTTCAAATAACCTGTGATATAATAGCCGTAACAACGACAGATACGGTCAGGGTGGCGTCGCCATCCTTTGTCACAAAACGAATGAGGTGAGCTTGATGAAAAAGTTGATGGTGTGTATAACGGCAGCGCTGATGATCGGTACGGCTGTGATCGGCGTTTCTGCCGGCAGCTATGTCCGGGGCGACGCCGACGGAGACGGTCATGTGGATATCGTTGACACGACCGTCATTTCCCGAAGGATCGCCGATATCGACGTCCCGTCCTTCTTCCCGAAGCAAGCGGATGTAGACGGCAGCGGAGCGGTAGAGATCACCGACGCCACGCTTATCCAGCGGATGCTGGCGGAAATAGGCAACCCGTATCGCATCGGCGAGACGGTTGACGAGACCGAACCGCCCACCGAGAAGCCGACGCAACCGCCGACCGAGAAGCCGACGCAACCGCCGACCGAGAAGCCGACGCAACCGCCGACCGATGATCCCGATGAGCTTCCGTTCATCCCGATTCGCTGATCAACCTGTTTTATACTAAGTATCAGATAAACAAACTGCTCCGAACAGCGTGATGCTGTCCGGAGCTTTTTTGACTTTCACGAAATTAATAGCCCATGCTGCCCAGCCATGCCTCGATGACAGCCTGAGAGGTTCCTGCCGCGAAGCGTCTGCCGTCCTTCCAGACAGCGTTCGGCGCCAGCGCATGGAGATTGGATGCGCTCGTCCCGAGGGGACTGGACGCGGAGGTGCAGAACGGGATGATGGTCTTGCCCGTAAAATCGTAGCTTTCCAGGAAGGTATAGATAATCTTCGGCGCCTGACCGTGCCAGATGGGATAAGCGATCACGACCGTTTGATAAGAATCCATCTGCGCGACAGCGCCGGCGATCGCGGGACGGGCGTCGGGATCGCGCTGTTCCCGATCGGCGCGGCAGTCGGTGTAATAGGCGATATCCGCGTCGGTATAGGGAACGGCGGCTTCGATCTCAAAGAAATCGGCGTTCAGATAATCCGCCGCATACTGCGCTAACGGCTTGGTGTTGCCGGTTCGCGAGAATACGACAACCAGCGTATCGGCAGAGGGCTGAGTCGCGGGGGTGGTTTCCTCCGCCGGGAAACGGTCGATGATACCGGCGAGGAGGCGCTGGATCAGCGTAACGTCAACGATAGACAGCTCGACGTCTCCCGATACGACAGCGGCTTTGAGATACGGCTCCCTGATCGGCTCACCGATATCGGACAGATGGCGCTGGATACGGGTAGCGTCGAGGATCGTCACCTCACCGTCACCGTCCGCGTCGCCGATGACGACCGCTTCGGCGCCGGATACGGACGCAACCGCCGACAGCGACACGATAAGCGCGAGGATCAATAACAGGGATACCATTCTTTTCATAGGCTCCTCCTTTATCCGGCGACGCCGAGGCCGTCGATCCATCCCTTGATATCCGACGAGCCGCTCAGACGCGCACCCTCGAGCCATGTGCCGGTCTTGGCGTTTGCGGCAAGATTCGAGCCGCTGGCGCCGATGCCGGAGCCTCCCGAGGTGCAGAACGGGATCATGGTCTTGCCCGTGAAGTCATAGCTTTCCACAAAGGTATCCATAATGCGCGGCTCCTCGCCCCACCAGATGGGATATCCGATGAAAATGGTGCTGTACGCGTCGAGCGAGATCGTCTCGCTGCCGATCGCGGGACGAACGGATTTGTCGTTCTGCTCGAGGGTAGTACGGCTGTTGGTATCGTTCCAGTTCAAATCAGCCTCCGTGTAGGTCTGTGCGGCGGTGATCTCATAGGTATCGGCGCCGGTGACGGAAGCGATCTGCTCCGCGACGCCCTTAGTGGTGCCTGTCGCCGAGAAATAAACTACCAGCGTTTTGGTACCGCCGGACGCGGGCTTATCGGCGCTCTGCTGCGCGTCGGCGGTGGTTGCCGCCTGCTGTGCCTCTGACGCGGTTTGACCTTGCTGTGATTCAGCCGCCTTTGTTTCGGCGGAGGAAGCCTGCGACGCGGCTTCGGTCTGTGCCGTCGTTTCGCCGGATGTCGGCTTGCTGCCGCAGGCGGTGAGTGTAAACAGGAGCACCGCCATCATCAAAAGCAGCGCCGTCACGCTTCGTTTCTTGTTGGTTGCCATAAAAATCCTCCTTGTCATCATTGAAATAACTCTTTTATCTCTTGCGGAAAGGCTCCGCCTGTTGGCGCGTTATGTCTTGTTTGAACATGCTCCGGTGTTACACCTTTTGATCGCCGGTAGTCCAGACGTGCTTCTGCTTTGCGCTTTCGGGCTTGTTCTGCGCCATCACCCCTGCGAGGGGATGCGGCACATACGGCTCTTCAAGATAGGCGACCTCCGCGGCGGTCAGCTCGAGCTCGACCGCCTTAACCGCGCCCTCGATATGGTGCTGCTTTGTCGCGCCGACGATCGGTGCGGTGACCTTCGTCAGCAGCCACGCCAGCGAGACCTCCGTCATGCTGACGCCGTGCTTTTCGGCAAGCTCAGCCACACGGTCGATGATGATCCCGTCCTGCTGTGCCGTCGCGTCATATTTGAATTTGGCATAGGCGTCCTCCGCGGCGCGCTTGGTGCCGGCTTCGCCGGGCTTGCGCGACAGCCGTCCGCTCGCCAGCGCGCTGTAGGGCGTCATCGCGATATGCTCCTCCACGCAGTAGGGCGCCATCTCGCGCTCCTCCTCGCGGAAAATCAGGTTATAATGCCCCTGGACGGAGATAAACCGCGCGTAGCCCTCCTGCCGCGCCAGCGCGTTTGCCTTGGCGAGCTGCCACGCAAAGCAGTTGGAGATGCCGATGTATCGCGCCTTGCCTGCCTTGACCACACGGTTCAGCCCGTCGAGGATATCCCCGATCGGCGTATTCCAGTCCCACATATGATAGATGTATAAATCCACATAATCCATCCCGAGATTCTTCAGGCTCAGGTTGATCATGTTTTCGATATGCTGCTGACCGCTGACGCCGCGTTCGATCTCCTCCATCGTGCGCGGCAGGAACTTTGTCGCGACAACGACGTCCTCGCGCTTCGCGAAATCCCGCAGCGCCCTGCCGAGATACTGCTCGCTGGTGCCGCTCTGGTATCCGACAGCGGTATCATAAAAATTCACGCCCAGCTCCAGACCGCGCCGGATGATCTGACGGGTATGCGCCTCGTCGATCGTCCAGCTGTGCTGCCCTCTTGCGGGATCGCCGAAGCCCATACATCCCATGCAGATGCGCGATACGTTTAACTCCGAATTGCCGAGCTTTGTATATTTCATTCTGCGGTCTCCTTTTCTGTTTTTTCTTCCCTGTTCGGTAAAGGGATAAAGTCTTTTATCAGCTGTAAGCCGCCTAACAGTCCGGGCGCCGTGATGGGCTCCCTTCATGCGTTCTTTCGTATACGCATGACCGGCGCCATGTATTCTGACACCGTGTCAGCATCTATATCATACACCTATTCTGACACGTTGTCAATATGTTTTTGAGAATTTAGATGAGATTTTATCATAAGAAAAGATCCTGCCCATCGGAGCAGGATCTCGCCTTATGCTTTATTAACTCAGTACACGCCCAGCGAACCAAGCAGGAGGATCAGCAGCAGCACCGGAGCGACCACCTTGATCATCCCGATATACAGCCACCTTCGGTGGAATGTCTCGCCGTTCTTGGTGGCTTCGTCAATCACCGTCTTAGGCTTGACCACCCATCCGATGAGGATACAGGTGCCGATCGCAAGGATAGGCATCAGCACGTTGTTGGAGAGGTAATCCATGATATCGAGGATCTGACCGACCGCGCCGTTCGGCAGCTTGAACTCGAAATACAGCGCGTTGTAGCCCAGGCACACCACCGTGCTGAGCACCAACGCGATCACACCCTCGACGATCGTCGCCTTGGGACGGGACATTCCCTTGTCGATCATGCCGGAGCAGATCGCTTCCATGATCGAGATACAGCTCGTCAGCGCCGCAAACAAGACCGTCAGGAAGAATACCGCGCCGAGAATATTGCCGGCAACGCCCATCTGGGCAAAAATCTTGGGCATCGCGACGAACAGCAGCCCGGGACCGGCGTTGGAGAGTCCCTCCGGACCGAGGAACACATAGACCGCCGGGATGATCATCACGCCGGCGAGAAACGCCACGATCGTATCGAAAAGCTCGATCTGGTTAACCGATTTGAGCAGGTTATCCTTATCCTTAAAATAGGAGCCGTAGGTAACCATGATGCCCATCGCCACGCTGATGCTGTAGAAGAGCTGTCCCATCGCGTCCATGATGGTCATCAGCACGTCGCGCACCCCGACGCCCTCGAGGTTGGGGATCACATAGATCGCCATGCCCTGCAGACCGGTTCTGCCGCCGCTCTCCTCGCTGCCGGTCAGCGTGAGCGCATAGACGGCGATCCCAATGATCAGGACGAACAGGATCGGCATCAGCACCTTCGAGAGCGCTTCGATACCCTTGTTGACGCCGCGGAAGATAACGAACGCGGTCATCAGCAGAAATATCAGATTATAAATAATCGGATCGGCATAACCCGTGATAAAATTCGTGAAGAAGTCGTCGCCTGCCGCGGCGGCGCCCTGACCGGTGATAAACACCAGCGAGTATTTTAGCACCCAGCCGCCGATGACGCAATAATACGGCATGATGATAAAGGGCACGATGCTGGCGAGTACGCCCAAGAAGCCCCATTTCTTATGAAGCTTGCCGTAAGCGGTCAGGCAGCTTTGCTTCGTTTTACGTCCGATGGAAACCTCTGTCATCAGCAGGGTGAAGCCGAAGGTCAGCGCGAGGATGATATAGATCACCAAAAACAGACCGCCGCCGTCCTTCGCCGCCAGATACGGAAATCTCCAGATATTACCCAGGCCAACCGCGCTGCCCGCCGCCGCGAGCACAAAGCCGATCGAGCCTGAAAAGGAACTGCGTTTTTCCATTCGTTCTACTCCTCAAATGATATTTGCACATATGCCTGTTTATTGTAGCATAATCGACAAAAGATGACAATAGCCGCGCCGAAATAAATAATCATTCATCCGTTGAATACCCATCCGTTTGGCGGATAACAGCGCAAGAAGCAAACCGGGACTTGCTCTTTTGACGGTTTTCATGTAAAATAGTATCAGATTCTATGAGAGAGAAAGGGATGGAGCCATGCCTGCCTTATCCGTCAGCAAGCTTTCGATGAGCTTCGGCGAGAGAACCCTGTTTGAGGACGTCAGCTTTGAGGCAGAGAGCCGCGACAAGATCGGGCTGATCGGCAGGAACGGCGTAGGCAAGACCACGCTGTTCAAGCTGCTGTGCGGCGAGCTGGAGCCGACCGCGGGGGTGATCGCCTTTTCGAGCGGAACGAAGCTCGGCTATATGGAACAGCACGCCTGCTCGCAGGGCGAACGCAGCATCTATGACGAGCTCGAGTCGGTCTTTGACGACCTGATGCAGACAGAGCGCGAGATCGAAGCCGTCACCGCCGCCATCGAACACGGCGACGGCGACCTCACCCGGCTGATCGCGCGCCAGACAGAGCTGATCGAGCGCTTCGAGCGCGACGGCGGTCTGACCTACAAGAGCCGCACCCGATCGGCGCTGATCGGGCTGGGCTTTCGCGAGGCGGAGTTTTCCATGCCCACATCGGCGCTCTCGGGCGGTCAGCGCTCCAAGCTGAGCCTGCTCAAGCTCCTGCTGTCGGGCAGCGACCTGCTGCTGCTCGACGAGCCGACCAACCACCTCGACATCGCCTCGGTCGCGTGGCTCGAGGGCTTTTTGCGCGATTTTAAGGGCGCGATGATCATCATCAGCCACGACCGCTACTTCCTCGACGCGGTCACCAACAAGACCGTCGAGCTCGAGCACGGCAAGGGCATGACCTACAAGGGCGCTTACTCCGACTTCATCCAAAAGAAGCAGGCGTACGAAAAGGCGCTGATGAATCAGTACCAAAACGATCTCAAGGAGATCAGGCGCATCGAGGGCATCATCGAACAGCAAAAGCGCTGGAACCGTGAGCGCAATATCCGCACCGCCGAAAGCAAGCAGAAGGAGATCGACCGTATCCGCGCGCGGATGGTCGAGCCGGACGGCGCCTTAGAGGGCGTGCGCATGCGCTTTGAGCCGCGCCACGAAAGCGGCAACGACGTGCTGATCGCCCGGGGACTGTCCAAGGCGTTCGGCGACAAAAAGCTCTTTCGAAACGTCGATCTGCATATCACCAAGGGCGAACGCGTGTTCATCCTCGGCGACAACGGCTGCGGCAAGACCACCCTCTTCCGCATTTTATGCGGCAAGCTGCGCCCCGATACGGGCGAATATGAATACGGCTCGATGGTAGACGTAGGCTACTTTGACCAGATGCAGGAGAACCTGAACCTGAACAATACCGCCATCGACGAGGTCTGGAACGCTTATCCGCAGCTGACCGAAACCAAAATCCGCACCTCGCTCGCGGCGTTTCTGTTCAAGGGCGACGAGGTCTACAAGCCGCTGTCCGCCATGAGCGGCGGCGAACGCGCGCGGATCTCGCTGTTGAAGCTGATGCTCGGCGGCTTCAACCTGCTGCTCCTCGACGAGCCGACCAACCACCTCGACGCAAACTCGCGCGAGGCGCTGGAAACAACCCTGCGCGCATACGAGGGGACGCTCGTCATCATCAGCCATGACCGCTACTTCATCAACAAGCTCGCCGACCGCGTGCTGGCGCTCGGTCAGGACGGCGTCACCGAATACCTCGGCAACTATGACAATTATCTCGAGCGCGTTTCCCGGCAGCCTGCTCCTGCCGCGAAGGAAGCCGCCCCGGCTAAAAAGCCGGAAAAGCCGCTGAATGATTATCAGCTCAAAAAGCTGCGCCAAAGCGAGGAACGCAAGCGCAAAACGAAGCTGACGCGCACCGAAGCCGAGATCGAAACGCTCGAAGCCGAGACCGAAGCCCTGCAGGAAACGCTCGCCGAGGAAGAGGTACAGAGCGATTACGAACAGCTGATGACGCTCACGGCTGAGCTCGAAGAAAAGCAAAGCCGCCTGGAAGCGCTCTATGACCTCTGGGCGGAATTGCAGGAAGAAT
>CADBUN010000039.1 GCA_902797825.1 uncultured Ruminococcus sp.
AGCCCGAGGATAACGGCTGGACCTGCTCCTGCGGCGCGGTCAACAAGGGCAAGTTCTGCTCCAACTGCGGCGCCAAGAAGCCCGAGGCGGCTCCGCGTTTCAAGTGTAACAAGTGCGGCTGGGAGCCCGACGATCCCCAGCATCCGCCCAAGTTCTGCCCCGAGTGCGGCGACATCTTTGACGACAACGATAAGGTATAACAGAGCGGTCGAGCCGCTCAGCGACAGAAAGGCTATAGACACTCTATAGCCTTTTGCCTATGAATCCGCAATCCCCGAAAGCGGCGCAACGCCACACAACTTCGGCGGATTCGCCTTATACTGATTTTCGATAGAAAGCAGACCGATTAGAATGTCGGGTTTTTATTGAAAAACAGTATTACTAACGACAAGGAGAAATCTATGGCAGTACAAGAATATAAATGTCCGTGCTGCAGCGGCGCGTTAGCCTTTGACAGCACGGTACAAAAAATGAAGTGTCCCTTCTGCGATACCGAGTTTGAGGTCGAGGCGCTCAAGGCGTACGATGAGGACCTGAAAAACGAAGGTACCGATCAACTGGACTGGAATACCGACGCCGGACAGCAGTTTACGGTAGACGAAGCGACCGGTCTGCGCTCGTATGTCTGTCAGAGCTGCGGCGGCGAGATCGTCGGCGACGAGAATACCGCCGCGACCGACTGTCCCTTCTGCGGCAACCACGCCATCATCATGCAGCAGTTCTCGGGCGCCCTAAAGCCCGATTACGTCATCCCCTTCAAGCTCGATAAGGAACACGCCAAGGCGGAGTATCTCAAACACCTGAACGGAAAATTCCTCCTGCCCAAGATATTTAAGGACGAGAACCATATCGACGAGATCAAGGGCATCTACGTCCCCTTCTGGCTGTTCGACTCTGACGCCGACGCGGATATCCGCTTCCGCGCGACGCGCACCAGAATGTGGTCGGATTCGAGCTATAACTATGTCCAGACCTCCTACTACTCCTGCTATCGCGCCGGCAACATCGGCTATGACCATGTTCCGGTTGACGGCTCCACCCGTATGGCGGACGATCTGATGGAGAGCATCGAGCCCTATAACTTCGGCGACGCGGTAGACTTCCGGACAGCGTATCTGTCGGGCTACTTCGCGGATAAGTACGACGTCAGCGCCGAGGATTCGATCACCAGAGCCAACGAGCGGATCAAAAACTCGACCGAGGACGCCTTCCGCGAAACGGTACAGGGCTACGAGACCGTCACCCCCGAGTACACCTCCGTGCGCCTGCACGACGGCAAGACCAAATACGCCTTCTATCCCGTATGGCTCCTGAACACCACCTATCAGGACGAAAAATACACCTTTGCCATGAACGGTCAGACCGGCAAGTTCGTCGGCAACCTGCCCACCGATAAAGGCAAATACTGGAAGTTCGCAGCCCTGTTCACCCTGATCGCCGCTGCCGTCATCTACGGCGGTATGTGGCTGTTCGAGCTGCTGTAGGGAGGTGCCGAGATGACAAAACGATTGATTGCCGTTTTATTTGCCGTGGTGCTGGTATGCTCCATGGCGCTGATCCCGGCGTCCGCCGAGGGCAGCTACGCCTATCAGCTCAACGACGGCGCCGACCTGCTCACCCCCTCCGAGGAGGACGCGCTCGCCGCGAAGCTCAGCGATATCAGCACCAAGTGCAAGTGTAACGTCCTGCTGGTGACCGCCAAGGATCTCAAAAACGTCCCGTTCTCCTTTAACGGAACGGCGGATGATTTCGCCAAGGTCTCCTATGTCAAAGCCTACGGCGCCGATACCGACGGCGTAGTCGTCTCTCTCGTGCTGTCCGACGAGATCGGCGCGCGCAGCCTGGGCGTGTTCGGCTCGGGCAAATGCGTCAAGCGCATGAACAAGTACAGCACGTCGATCCGCGATAACGCCATCAACAAACACAGCCCCGACCGCTACGGCTACAGCAACTTCTTCAACGCGATCGCGGATGATTTGATGCAGTCGATTCCGCCGCACTTGAAGTGGTATATGCTGCCGCTGGCGCTGGTCATCGGCTTTGTGATCGCCCTGCTGATCATGAGCGCCTTCAAACGCCAGCTCAAGAGCGTTGAGCTGCAGCGCAGCGCGGTCAACTATGTCCGCGCGAACAGCATGAGCGTCACCTCCTCGCGCGACTCTTACCTGTACAGCACCATCACCCGTACCGCGAGACCGAAGAACAACAGCTCCGGCACGAGCAGCAGCTCGGCAGGCGGCTCCTTCGGCGGCGGAAGCAGCCGGTTCTGATACGATACATTTCCGTATAGAGAAACAACAATCCCCCGTGCCGAAAGCACGGGGGATGTTTCATGCTAATCTCAAATTTTGGGGCGACCGTCGGTCAGTTAATCTCTGACGATCGGGAGCTCGTATTCGTCCGGTTGGATCGTCTCCGCCTCGGAGGACGACGCGTCCCGGTCGGACTGCGACTCAGCTTTCGAGGAGGAACTCTCGCTCTTGGAGGAGGAAGTCTCACTCTTGGCGTCAGCACTCTCGCCCTTAGAGGAGCCGCCCTCCGCCTTGGAGGCAGCGTCGTCGGACTTTTCGTCAGCCTTCGGCGCGCCGACAACGGTACCGTCGGAGGTAATCGTATGGTGATGCTCGACGTACTCGGTGAGGGTTATCTCCTTGCCGTTTTTGTCCTTGATCGAGACGACGGAGCCGTTTTTGTCGATCTCCAGCTCGTTGCCCTCGGCGTCCTTTTCGATCCTGCCGCCCTCGGCGGTGGTTTCCGTTACCACGGTCGTTTCGGGAGCCGACGTCGCGGCGGGTTCCTTTGCGGTTGTCTCATTCTTTTCCTGCTTCTTGCCGCAGGCAGTGAGCACAGCGGTCAGCACCAGCACGGCGGCGATCCCTACAATTAATTTTTTCATCCTTTACACCTCGTTTTTTAATTGTTTGAATTTGGAAAAACCATGGAAAGATTAGGCGATTCATTCACGCCTAAAAGCTGAGCGCACAGCCTGCACGCCCGAATGAATCGGTATCTGCTTCATTTATACTAATCCTTACTAAAAACCTTTATCAAGGATTAGTATTACACGACTTGGAAAATATAGAATTTCAGGTAGTCGGTCTCCTCTACGCCCCACAGGATCGGATGATCGGCGCTCTGCTGGCGGCATTCGATCTGTCTGAGGCTGACGTTCGCGTCGGCGGCGGCGGAAAAGAGCATCCGGCGGAACTGCTCGTCCGGCATGAAGTGGGAACAGCTGCACGTCGCCAGATAGCCGCCGCGCGGCAGGAGCTTCATCGCCTTGAGGTTGATCTCCTTATAGCCGCGTTCCGCCGCACGCGCGGTCGCGCGCGACTTGGTAAACGCCGGCGGATCGAGGATGATCAGCTCCCAGTCGCGGCGGTGTTCGTTCTCCGCCTGCGTCAGCAGCTCAAAGACATTGGCACAGACGAAGTCGATATTGTCGAAGCCGTTCAGCGCGGCGTTGCGCTTCGCCATGTCGATCGCGTGCTGTGAGACGTCTACGGCGGTGACGTGCGCCGCCCCTGCGGCAGCGTTGAGCGCGAAGGCGCCGGTATGGGTAAAGCAATCCAGCACGCGCTTGCCGCGCGCGAGCTTTGCCACCGCGCGGCGGTTATACTTCTGATCGAGGAAGAAGCCCGTCTTTTGTCCGTTGACAAAATCAACCAGATACTTTATCCCGTTCTCGGTGATCTGTACCTCGCTGCCGATATCGTCCCGGAGCCCTTCCATACGGACGAAGTCCTTATACGGTGAAAGCCCCTCGAGCGCGCGCACCCTGACGTCGTTGCGCTCATAGATCGCGTCGATGGGATAACCGCGCTCCCTGAGCGAGGCGACCAACAGCCGGAACAGCATCCCCTTGATGCGGTCTGTTCCGAGAGACAGCACCTGAACCGCCAGCACGTTCTCAAATTTATCGACCGTCAGCCCGGGGAAGCCGTCCGCCTCGCCGAAGATCAGGCGGCAGGAGGAGAAGTCCTCCCCCATCACGGTCAGGCGGTAATCGAGGGCATAGTCGATCCTGCGGCGGTAAAACGCCTCGTCAAAGCGATCGTTCGCGTTCTTTGAGATAATGCGAACGCGAATCTTGGAATGGTCGTTAATATATCCCGAGCCGAGATACCTGCCCTTTTCGGTCAGCACATCCACGATATCGCCGTTTTCGTAGCTGCCGTCTACCGCGAGAACCTCGTCGCCGTATACCCAGATATGACCGCCCTTGATGAAGCGCTCACACTTCCTGCTGACGGTAACGCGCGTATAACCTCTGTCCATCGTATTCTCCTGAATTTTGATTTTGGTTTCTGAATAGTGATTATGGTTATTATACCATAACTCTGAAGGAGTTGTGGTATAATCAGCCATCGCCCGTTGTCGCAACGCGACAAACTGGGCGGGCATAT
>CADBUN010000040.1 GCA_902797825.1 uncultured Ruminococcus sp.
GGGGAGAAGGGCTTGACGACATAATCATCGACGCCCGATTCGAAGCCCGACAGGCGGTCGTATTCTTCGCCGCGCGCCGAGAGCATGATGATCGGGGTATTCGAGAACTTGCGAATCTGTTCTACCGCGCCGAAGCCGTCCAGCACCGGCATCATGATATCCATGATGATGAGGTCATAGGTGTTGTTGCGGCATTTGAGCACCGCCTTTTCGCCGTCCTCCGCCTCGTCAACCTCATGTCCCTCGTATAAGGCGTATTTTTTGATGAGCTCGCGGATGCGGAACTCGTCGTCTACAATCAGTAATTTGCTCATGATGATCCCCCTATGATCGGTATATTGGTATCATACACCGCTTATGTGACGGTTGTATGATGAAAGGATTACAGATTTTGTTGCAGTAGGGACGATCAGTGATCGTCCGCATGGCAGAAGCGTTTCTGACTGATCCTGTGTTTTCGATCACAGAGTCAGCGGCTACTATACTATTATACTGGAAGTGCGGCGGCAAGGCAAGAGCTTTTACCGGACATTCGGTTTGATGTCCGAACTCGATTTTGACAGGCAGCTTTTCGCCTGCTCTTCGTGAATAACCTTACATCTTAACAAAAACAGCGCCCTGTTCGGGCGCTGTCATAGGAGTATTCAATAGCGAATTTACTTAGGGTTTACGGGGTTGCTTGCGCTGTAGGGCTTGGAGCCGTCCAGGTTGCAGATCGCAGCCTTGTATCTCTGGATACGGGTAGCGTCGATGATGGAGACATAATCGTCACAGTCAACGTCAGCGTTCATTTCATTCCAGCCGGTTACGTCCTTCTTGATCAGGTTCCTCTGGATGCTGAATACGTCAACGATATTGACGCTGCCGTCGCTGTTGGCGTCACCGGGGTTGTGATGATGCTCGGGGTTCTTACAAGCATAATATCTCCAGTGATAGTCGTCGCTGGTGGTGAGAACCTCACCGTAGCAGCCGCCGCCGTAGTAGACATACCAGTCGTTCGCGTAGTTCCAGAAATGAGTCAGCGAGTTTTCAACCGCGCGGCTCTGATCGAAGCTGATGATCGCGATACAGTTGTCCATGTTATCGGGGTTAGGCGTACCCTCGGGGAGCGTATCATAATCGTCCTCAGCGGCGCCTTCGATGTTCGCGTCAGCGAGCTGACGACCGTATTTGAACATGGGAGCATCGGGATCCATACCGGCGTTAACGCCGTTGTCCCAGATCAGGGTAGTAACGCCCTCAGCGGGAACCGTCGCCTCATAGATACGGTTCTTGGCGTCTACCAGCTTGGTCTTGTAACCAACCCAGGTACAGCCCTTGCCGCTCGGCCAGCCCTGCGCAGCATCGCCGGCGAGACCTGTCCACCAGTAGACGCATACCTGGCAGAAGTCCTGTCCGAGGTCGGTAGAGTTAAACTTGTTAGTCCAGATTGAACTCTCGTTGCTCGGATCCTCCGCAGGAAGCTGGAAGTAGATCTTCTGCACTTTGTCACGCGCCAGAGAGCCGCCGCAGTTCTGAATCGCTTCCTCACAGGTAGGCGTATCCTTCGAGACCGTATAAGAGTCACTGGGATTATACTCGATCGCGCCTGTCGAAACCGCCGCGACAGAGACTACCAGCATTACAGCAAGCAAAATGCTAATAATTTTTTTCATGAGAAATCCTCCTAATATATTTGTAGAATCATTATAACATAAGAGAATATCAGATTACAAGTGTTAATCCATCACAATTTCGTAAAATTTCAATAAAAAAATAAAAATTCTGTAATATTGCATAAATTTAAACGCCAAATTTAACACTATCGACGAAGGATTTTTGGCAAATGCCGGAAACGCGAGCAGCGCTCACGCCGGATTTGGGAAACGATGGCAGGGTATGATAGCGGTCAAGAGCTACAGACCAATGCGGTAGGTTATATTGACAAGAGCGGATTTGTGTTATATAGTGGTCGTGGCAAGTGGCAAGAAATTAGTGGTCAGTGATCAGAACAAAAATCGTCATTGCGAGGCTCGTATCACGAGCCGTGGCAATCTTAACCGATAAAAGGGGATAGCATGAAAGACGCAATCGTAGCAACATTAAGACAAAACCGCGATCTCAGCGATGATGAGCTGCGCGAGCTGATCGGTACCGATCGGCATGACGCGGCGCTGATCCGGGCGGCGGATGAGGTACGGCGTGAGCATTACGGCGACGCGGTTTACCTGCGCGGACTGATCGAGATCACCTCATATTGTAAGAATAACTGCCTGTACTGCGGTCTGCGCGCCGGAAACCGAAGGGCGGAGCGCTATCGCCTGAGCCGCGAGGAGATTCTCGCCTGCTGTGAAGAGGGCTATGCGCTCGGTTACCGCACCTTCGTCCTGCAGGGCGGTGAGGATCCGGCTTTTACGGATGATCTGATCTGTGAGCTTGTGGCGCAAATCAAGCGCGCCCATCCCGACTGTGCCGTGACGCTCTCGCTGGGCGAGAAGCCGCGCGAAAGCTACGAGCGGTATTTTACGGCAGGCGCGGATCGTTACCTGCTGCGGCATGAGACCGCCGATCCGGCACATTATGCCAAGCTCCATCCTGCCGAGATGCGCTTTGAGAACCGCCGCCGCTGCCTGTATGATCTCAAGGAGATCGGGTATCAGGTGGGCGCCGGCTTCATGGTCGGCTCACCGTATCAGACGACAGATCACCTGATCGCCGACCTGCGGTTTTTACAGGAGCTGCAGCCCGATATGATCGGGATCGGGCCGTATCTCACCCACCGGGATACGCCCTTTCATGACAAAGAAAACGGCTCCCTCGCGCTGAGCCTGCGGATGCTCGCGATCCTGCGGCTGATGTTCCCCTACGCGCTGCTGCCGTCCACCACGGCGCTGGGCACGGTCGATCCTGCCGGGCGCGAGCTGGGGCTGAAGGCGGGCGGCAACGTCGTGATGCCAAACCTCTCCCCCGTGGGGGTTAGGAAAAAGTACGCGATTTATGATAACAAGATTTGTACCGGGGAAGAATCCGCCCAGTGCAGGGATTGTCTGGAAAGGCGCGTCCGAAGCGCCGGCTACCGGATCGTGACCGATCGCGGCGACGTGAAGCGGACGCGCGGACGCGGATAAACCGTCACGGCGAGAAAAGGATAGCATATGATGAATGAATTTTCACGCACGGAGCTGCTGCTCGGTGCTGACGGAATGGAAAAATTGAAGCAAGCGCGCGTCGCGGTATTCGGGCTCGGCGGCGTCGGCGGATATGCCGTCGAAGCGCTGGCGCGTTCGGGCGTCGGCGCGCTTGACCTGATAGATCATGATGTGATCAGCCTGACGAATCTCAACCGCCAGATCATCGCCCTGCATTCGACCGTCGGTCAGCCGAAGGTCGAGGTCGCTGCCGCGCGGATCGCGGATATCAACCCCGGCTGTACCGTGCGCACCTACCGTACCTTTTATACGCCCGATACGGCGGCGCAGTTCGATTTTACACAGTATGATTATATCATCGACGCGATCGACACCGTGACCGGCAAGCTGGCGCTGGTGATGCAGGCGAAGGCAGCCGCCACGCCGATCATCTCGTCGATGGGCACGGGGAACAAGCTCGATCCGACCGCCCTGGAGGTCGCCGACCTGGCGGATACGACCTTTTGTCCGCTGGCGCGGATCATGCGCAAGGAGCTCAGACGCCGCGGCATAGAGCACCTGAAGGTGGTGTACTCACGGGAAGAAGCGATCACCCCGAGGGGAGAGAGCGAGGAGCCCTCCCCCGGCAGGCGCAGCATCCCCGGCTCGACGGCGTTTGTCCCGTCGGCGGCAGGGCTGATCCTGGCCGGCGAGGTCATCAAAGATATCATACAACGAGAATAAACCGATCGTGCCGCTCACGGTCGGTTTTGTCATTTCGATGGCGAAATAACCGGATTATGGGAAAAGTCCCTAATTATTTTTTCATCCCGCGACTTGGGTTTTGACAATATTTCCTTGCAGTTTGCGGTAAAATATGGTATGATAGAATCGATAATATGTATCATGAGATACTATGCGTATTATCAACAGAAATATCAAAATATCTGGCATACCTTTTGAAAGGAGTTTTGCGATATGTGCGGTATTTGCGGCTTTACAGGCGAGCTGGAGCAGAGGCAAGACACCATCAGAAAAATGACGGAAGTCATTACCCACCGCGGTCCCGATGCGGACGGCTACTTCATGGATGAATACATCGCGATGGGCTTCCGCAGGCTCTCTATCATCGACCTCGAGACCGGCGATCAGCCGATCACCAACGAGGACGGGAATCTGGTGCTCACCTATAACGGCGAAATATATAATTATAAGGAGCTCAAGCAGGAGCTCGAGGGGCTGGGGCATCGCTTCTCCACCACCTCGGACAGCGAGGTGCTGGTGCACGCGTTCGAACAGTGGGGCGAGGATATGTTTGAGAAGCTCCGCGGTATGTTCGCGTTCGCGATTTATAATAAGGAAAACCGCTCGGTGTTCCTGGCGCGTGATTTCTTCGGCATCAAGCCCCTGCACTATACGCTGATCGGCAACGATCTGTGCTATGCCTCCGAGATCAAGAGCATCCTCGAGCATCCGGATTTCACCAAACGCTTCAACGACAAGGCGCTGGACGCTTATCTTTCGTTCCAGTACGTTCCCCAGCCGATGACCTTCTTTAAGGATATCTTCTGTCTGCTGCCCGGTCATTATATGTGGTTCCGCGACGGCGTGGTGGAAACCCAGCGCTACTTTGAGCCGAAATTCAAGCCCGATCCCGAGATGACCGAGGAAGAAGCGATCAGCAAGATCGAAAAGGTCTTTGAAAACAGCGTCGAAGCGCATAAGATCGCCGACGTCGAGGTCGGCTGCTTCCTCTCCTCCGGCGTGGATTCGTCCTATGTCGCCTCGTACTTTGAAGGGCAAAAAACCTTTACCGTCGGCTTTGATTTCGGCGAAAAATACAACGAGATCGACTGGGCAAAGGCGCTGTCGGACAAGATCAACGTCGAGCATCACACCAAGCTCATCTCCTCCGAGGAGTTCTGGGCGGCGGTGCCGAAGGTTCAGTATCACATGGATCAGCCGCTGGCGGATCCCTCGTGTATCGCGCTGTATTTTGTCACCAAGCTCGCCGCCGAGCACGTCAAGGTCGTGCTGTCCGGCGAGGGCGCCGACGAGCTGTTCGGCGGTTATACCTGCTACAACGATCCCCGTGTATTCAAGGCGTACCAGAAGGTCGTGCCGTATTTCATGCGCCGCGCGATCGGCTGGATCTGTAAGAAGCTGCCCGATATCAAGGGGCGCGATTACCTGATCCGCGCGATCCATCCGCTGGAGAAGCGCTATATCGGCAACGCCTATATGTATGATGAAAAACAGAAGAAGGCGATCCTCAAAAACCCCGAGATCGCGACCGATCCTGCCCGTATGTGCCGCAGGATGTATACCCGTGCGCGCCGCTATGACGACGAGACGAAGATGCAGTACCTCGATATCAATATGTGGATGGTCGGCGATATCTTGCTCAAAGCCGACAGGATGAGCATGGCGAATTCGCTGGAGCTGCGCGTTCCCTTCCTCGATAAAGAGGTGTTCAAGGTAGCGGCGTCTCTGCCGACGCCCCTGCGCGTGAACCGCTTCAACACCAAGTACGCGATGCGCAAGGCGGCTGCCCGTCACCTGCCCGAGGAGGTCGCCGAGAAGCCGAAGCTGGGCTTCCCCGTTCCGACGCGCGTTTGGCTCAGGGACGAGCATTACTATCATGTCGTCAAGGATATGTTTACCTCTCCGACAGCCGAGAAGTTCTTTAACACCGACCTGCTGCTCGATTATCTGGACGATCACTTTGACGAGAAGGAGGATAACTCCCGTAAGATCTGGACGATCTACGTCTTTTTGGTCTGGTATCAGATCTACTTCGGCGCGGTATCTCCCGAGGACCTCAAGCCGGCGGAAAAGCCCGCTCCGGCGCCCGTTGAAGAGATGACCGCCGATGAAGCTGACGAGACCGAGCCCGACGAGAGCGATGACGCCGCCGAGGGCGGTACCAAAATCTTTACCCCCGTGAAGGAGAGCGACGCTCCTGCCGAGGAGCCGCAGGAGGACATAAAGCCCGAAGAGGAGTCCGAAGCGGAGTCGGAAGCACAAGCCGCGCCCGAAACCGCCCCCGAATATGAGGATATCTTCTCTTCATCGGGCACCACCGCGCGCCGCGTGAAGGTCGAGGAGGAGGCGCCTCCGATCTCCTTTACCGACGATATTGATCCCGAGGATTTCTTCGCGAGCTTAAAGGACAAGCTCAGAGAAAACTTCGATTCGGAAGAATAAGCATACAGTGATCAGTGGTCAGAAAATAACAAGGAAACCTGCGAACGCCGCTCAGCCGAGCGGCGTTCGGATTATCAAGCCTATGAAAGTCTATCACAGTTTACATGAATATCAGCCCCACGCCGGGGGCGCCTGTGTCGCGCTGGGATTCTTTGACGGCGTTCACAGGGGGCATCGCGCGGTCATCGGTGCCTGCGCCAAGGACAGCGGCACGCTGCCATGCCTCGTGCTGACCTTCGCCGAAAGTCCCCTAAAGGCGCTGGGCAAGCCCTCTCCTCCCCTGCTCAGCCGCAATCCGCTCAAGGCGCGGCTGTTGGAGGAAGCCGGCGCGGACGAGGTGATTTTCGCGGATTTCAACGCGATCAAGGCGCTCAGCCCTGCAGAATTTGTCCGCAGCGTGCTGCACGACCGGCTGAACGCGAAAAGCGTCTACTGCGGCTTTAATTACCGCTTCGGCAAGGACGGCGCCGGCGATACCGACGCGCTGCGGCAGCTCTGCGAACCCTACGGAATCAGCGTCCGCGTCAGCGAGCCCGTTTGCTGCGGCGGCGAACAGGCGTCCTCCTCGCTGATCCGCGAGAGGATCATGTCGGGGGAGATCGCGCGCGCGAACGAGCTGCTCGGATACCGCTACGCCGTCAGGGGCGAGATCACCGGCGGCAATCAGGTCGGCTCGGTGATCGGCTTCCCGACCGTGAACCTGCCGATGGATACCGGGCTCGTCACGCCCTGCCGCGGCGTCTATGCCTCGCGGATACGGATCGACGGTATCAGCTATCGCGGCGCGACCAATATCGGCGTCCATCCGACGGTGGGCGCGAAGGAGGAGCCGCTGTGCGAGACCTTCCTGCTCGATTTTGAGGGCGGCGATCTGTACGGAAAGCAGGCGGTTTGTGAGCTGATCGCGTTCGTCCGTCCGGAACGGCGTTTCGGCTCGGTCGAAGAGCTTACCGCGCAGATTCAACGGGACTGCGAGACCATCCGCGGAATCAGTGATTAGTGGTCAGTGGCAAGTTGCCGGTGACCGGTGTTATTTGTAGGGACGATCACTGATCGTCCGCTTGGCAGAAACGCTTCCGTTCGATCCTGCGCATTCGATTACAGCAACGTTTCCGGTGGCAAGCGGCAAGTAGCCGGTCGCCGGTAGAAATGCTGAGAAAAAGCCTCCCTCTTCTAAGGGAGGTGCCCGACAGGGCGGAGGGTTTACATGGAACGCAGCTTGACAAAAAACACGATCATAAAATAAGGCGACGTTGAAAAACGCCGCCTTTTCTTATACTTTATGATGATTTATTCGTTTTTGTCTTTTTCGCTTTCTTCGTATCGTCGGGCGCGTCTTCCTTTTCGGGGAATTTGGCGTACAGCTTGGCGAATACGGTCCTTCTCTTCGGGATGATGAAGATCATCGCGATGAAGATGACCAGCGCCGCTATGGTCGCGCAGGTACCCGGGATAAAGCCCGGCGGCATATATTTGAGCTCGATGTGATGATCGCCCTTGTCGAGCGGGAACGCCAACAGCGCCTTGCTCACAGGGGTGATCTCGACCTGTTCGCCGTCAACATACGCCTTCCAGCCCGGCGAATACGAGATCGAGGTGTAGAACAAGCCGTCCTCTTGGGCGGTGATATCGCCGTAGATATGCGTATCGTCTACTCTTGTCGCCTTCAGGGTGGACCGGGCGAGCTTTTGATAACCCTGCTGGAAGAGATTTTCGTTCAGCATCGCACAGTACGAGGTCAGCGTGCCGCTGGTGCTGTTCTCCATCGTCGCGTGCAGGGTGATGGTGTCGCCCTGATTGACGTTGCCGATCATCATGATGAACGGGCGCTTGATATAGTAGCTGATTCTCTCGGCGCCGTTGACGCGGATCGAAACGTTGTCGGTGTTGCCGCTGAGATAGGCGACAGCTACGCCGGTGGTGCCGGCGACATAGTTGATATCATAGCCCTCGTTGCCGGAGGTGGAGTTGTAGGAATAAGAGCCGTGAGAGATCCTGGTGATAGAGCCGCTGGTGGTTCCGGCTGCGGCGGAGGTGCTGTCCATATACAGGTACAGGTCGCCCGGGATGCCGGTCGCCTTGTGAAAGAGGTCGTTCTGGTTGATCATCGGATTGGTGCTTGCCGTGACGGCGTTGTAATCCGAGACAGCGCTGCCGACCATGAAGCCCTGCGGCAGATAATACTGGTTCTGCATCAGCCTGACGTTGTTGCTCTGGTGAATCATCGTGTTGTGCGTGTGATCGAGATACGCGCCGTAGGGAGCGATCAGGTACTTGACGTTGAGCATCAGGTTGGTGAAGGGCGAGCTCTCCTGATAGGTGTAGCGGTTGGAGGCAACCCAGCCGCACAGACCGAATTTCTCGACATATTCGGTGACGTCCTTGTTCACCATCGAGTTAAACATCGAGATACCGTTGACGCCGATCAGGGCGTTATCGTTCAGCGAATGATACTTGTTGACCTCGGTATGGGGCAGGTCGATATTATCCTTTTCGAGGCGGTTGACCTCCGCGACACAGTTGAGGGTATCCTGACCGCCCAGGGGGAAGGTGGTGGCGTCGGTAACGCCGTTGACCTTGACGCCGCCCGCGGCGGAGAACAGTCCTTCTACCAGCGCGAGGATCAGCAGCAGGACGGTGATTACCACCTTGGTCATCTGGTGATGTTGGTTGAGCTCCTTCGAGCTGATCAGCAGCGCGGCGGCGATCGACAGCAGGAAGATCACAACCGCCAAGAAGATATAGAAGCCGTTATTGGCGTCCTGGCTGACGACGGCGTTGACCTGCTTGCCGAAAATCAGCACGACGGTGCCCGCGCCTGCGCCGATCACGACGGCGCCGATGACGGTCGCGATCCGCGGAATGCGGTTGCGCAGGACATAGAGCAGGATCCACGCGGCGAGGATGATGCCGATCAAGCCCGACAGCAGCACGGGATCGGTATCCGGCTGGTTCTCAAAGACCGGCGAGAGCTTGACGCTTTGGTTGTCATAGTAAGCGGCGGCGATTCCGAGGTAGACGGCAAAGCTCAGGATCGCGCCGATCACGGATACCAGCTTGATGTCGTCGATATACATAAAGACGCGGAACGCCATATAAATCAGCACGAACGAGTACAGGAACGAGAAGCGGTACGGCAGCATATTGGGGAAGTGGAAGCCGTGCCAGACATAGTCGAGCTGACGGATGATGAAGCTTAAGATAAAGAATACCAGCAGCACGCCGCAGAAGATGCGCTCGCGCTTCTTGATCTTGGAGCAGAAGAAGAACAAGAGCGCGAGGAAGATCACGATCACGCCGCAGTAGATGTTGGGCAGACCTTCCTTCGCGGTCGGCTGGATGAAGGCGACCGAGTTGGCGATCGTCTTGCCGATGCCCTCGATCACGCCGCCGAAATCCGCCTTCGAGCCGATGTTGATGGCGAACTGCGCGGGGAAGGTGTTGTCCGACGAGTGGGTGGCGCTCAGCGCGAAGAACGCCGGCAGGGTGAGGATCGCCGACATCATGATCCCCAGGATCGAACAGCCTGCCATCTTCAGCAGCTGAACGATCAGATCCTTCCAGCCCTTATACTCGACGATACAGTAGCCGATCGTGACCAGGAAGATGAAGATACAGGTGAACAGACCGATATAGTAGTTGGCGAGGATCGACAGCGCCAGCGTGATGATATAGAGCCTGAACTTGCCCTCGCGCAGCAGGGCGAAGGTGCCGGCGATGACCAGCGGCAGCAGCGCAATGGTATCCAGCCAGATGACGTTCCAGTAGTAGCCCACGATGAACGAGCACAGCGCGTACAGGATGCCGAAGGCGGTGATGGAGGCGTCCTTGCGCTTGAAGGTGATCTTGAGGAACAGCGCGTAGAAGAGACCTGCCAGACCGATCTTGACGCAGGTGATGATATACAGGAATTCCTTGAGCTTGTCCGCAGGCACCAGCACCGACAGGAAGTTGAGGGGGCTGGCGAGATAATAGGACATCAGCGCGACATAGTTGGTGCCGCCGCCGCTCTTCCAGGTCCACAGCAGGGAGCCGCCGTGCTGGAGCTTACTCTGGAAGTCTACCAGGAAGGGATAGTACTGATGCCACAGGTCGGTGACCAGGATCTGGTTCGTGCCGAAGGGCGAAACGCCCGCGATCTTGAACGCGAGGAACATCAGCAAAAACGGAATGAAAAACGCCAGGAAAAGGTAAATCCATACGCCGAAGCGATCCAGGAATCCACCCTTCGCTAAGGTTGGCTGTCCGCTCGGCGGTGTGAGAGCGGATTTTTTCTTTGCTTTAGCTGTCATACTCTACTCCTTTATGATTCACAGTCTATCTGATACTTAGTATCATGTGCCGGGGTAGTTGAGCGCCGCGCCCCGGTGCTGCCGGGCGGCGCCGTCACCCCGATACAAATTTACATACATATTTATATTACCATTAATCAGGGGCGAGGTAAACACTAAAATCATAATTTCTGAAAAAATTTTTATTTATCATTTACACGAGCCTATTATTTTGTTATAATAAATGTTACGGCAAATATCATGAACGGCGAAAGCAGGCGCTTTTCCTGCTATTCTGATTACGGAGGTATGAGAGTTGAAGCTGATCGACATCGTCGTCCCCTGCTTTAACGAGGAAGAGGTCCTTCCCCTGTTTATCGAGGAGACCAACAAGGTTATCGCCACCATCCCCGACTATGATTTTCGCTATATCTTTGTCAACGACGGCTCCAGGGACGGCACCCTGCGGGTGCTCAGGGAGCTCGCGGAGCAGTATGAAAACGCCAAGTATATCTCCTTCTCGCGCAATTTCGGCAAGGAATCCGCGATGTATGCCGGTCTCGAGAATTCGACCGGCGATTATGTCATCGTGATGGACGCCGACCTGCAGCATCCGCCGGCGATGTTTCCGCAGATGATCCAAGGGGTGGAGGAAGGCTACGACTGCTGCGCGCTGTATCGCGCCAAGCAAAAGGGCGAGAACCCGATCCGTCAGCTGATCTCCAAGCTGTTCTTCGGCTTCCAGAACAAGATCTCCGACGTCAAGATGCCCGACGGCGCGGTGGATTACCGCATCATGTCGCGCCAGATGGTAGACAGCATCATCCGCCTGTGTGAGAAACAGCGCTTTTCAAAGGGCTTGTTCTGCTGGGTTGGATTTCAGACCAAGTGGCTGGAATATCAGAACGTCGAGCGTACCGTCGGCACGACCAAGTGGAGCTTTTGGGGGCTGTTCAAGTACGCGCTGGACGGGATCACGAGCTTTTCGGTCACGCCCCTGCGCTTTATCGCGGTGCTGGGCTTTATTATCTCGGCGCTTGCCTTTATCTGGATTATCATCACCCTGATCCAGACGCTGATCATCGGCATCGACGTGCCCGGCTACGTCACCACCCTGTGCGCGGTGCTGTTTATGGGCGGTATCATCGAGATGTCCGTCGGCGTGCTGGGCGAATATATCGGACGCATCTATATCGAAGCGAAGGACCGACCGATCTATATCGCCAAGGAAACGAACCTGGAAGAGAAGGAATAACGCTCCCCGGTTCCCTCTTCGGAAAGCCCTGACGCTACAGGACGCCCGACAATGACCGGCTGATTACGGAAAGGAAGATTATAATGGGTAAGATCAAGGAATTGTTTAACAAATATAAAGAGATCATCATGTATATCATCTTCGGCGTGTTGACCACGCTGGTCAACTGGGTGGCATATACGCTGCTGATCAAAGCCTTCGGCGGCGCCATCGAGAACAAAAGCGTCATGTTTACGCTCTTCGGCAAGGATATCACGACGGAGATCTTCTTCATCTTTATCGCCAACTTTGTCGCGTGGGTAGCCGGCGTGGCGTTTGCCTTTGTCACCAACAAGATCTGGGTGTTCGAATCCAAATCATGGAAGTTCGGTCTGGTGATGAAGGAGCTGTGGCTCTTCATCCTCGCCCGGCTGATCACCGGCGTGCTGGAGTGGTTCGGCGTGCCGCTGCTGTGGGCGGTCGGCATGGATCAGCCGCTGTTCGGGATCGACGGCTTTTTGGCGAAGATCGTCGTCAGCATCATCGTCGTCATCCTCAACTATGTATTCTCGAAGCTGATTATCTTTAAGAATAAGGATGATAAGAAGCAGAAGCTCGAGAAGGCAGCCGAAGAATTAAATCAATAATTCTGTATAACAGGGCGCGGCGTGATCCGCGCTCTTTGTTTTGTACGCCCTGCTTTCCGGATCGGGGCGGCGCGTGCCGGATTGATGGTGATTTTATACAACAGATCGCGATTATTTTCTACATCCAAAGTTGAAAAAACCCTTTTTTCCGCTTTGCTCATATGCTATACTATTGATATATGGCGTTCATGCCTATAAATTTTCCAAAACCGGAGGCAATTATGAGTTATAGAGTAGGGATCGACTTAGGCGGCACCAATATCGTAGCAGGCGTCGTGGACGACGATTATCATATTATCGCAAAGGCGAACTGCAAGACGAACGTTCCCCGTCCCGAGGCGGAGATTTGTGATTCGATGGCGGCTGTCGTCAAGGAAGCGATCAAGAAGGCGAAGCTCAAGATGGACGATATCGACTATATCGGGATCGGCGTGCCCGGCGCGGTCAATCCCGAAACCCGCGTGATCGAGACCTCTCCGAATCTCTTTTTCAAGAACTGGGAGATCGCCAAGATGATGGAGGAGCGTCTCCATAAGTATACCAAGGTGGAGAACGACGCGAACGCCGCGGCGCTCGGCGAATTCCTCGCCGGCTCGGCAAAGGGCTCCAAGAACGCCGTCGCCATCACCCTCGGCACCGGCGTCGGCGGCGGTATCGTTATCGACGGCAAGATCTATTCCGGTTCAAACTTCGCCGGCGCGGAGCTCGGTCATATGGTAATCGTCAAGGACGGCAGAGAGTGCGGCTGCGGCCGTAAGGGCTGCTGGGAGGCGTATGCCTCGGCTACCGCGCTGATCAACATGACCAAGGAAGCTATCCGCAACGAGAAGGCGGAGTTCTCTTATATGCTCCATCTCGCCGACGACGATATCGACAACGTGACCGGCAGAACCGCCTTTGACGCCCAGCAGGCAGGCGACAACACCGGCTCCTATGTCATCGAACAGTATATCGGCTATCTGGCGACCGGCTTGATCAACATCATCAACATCTTCCAGCCCGACGTCCTATGTATCGGCGGCGGTATCGCCGGACAGGGCGAGAACCTCCTCGGTCCGCTGCGCGCCATCATCGAGAGAGAGCGCTTCACCAAGTATAACGACAAGCAGACGAAGGTTTGTATCGCGTCTCTCGGCAACGACGCCGGCATCATCGGAGCCGCTTGCTTATAATAATTTAAAACCCCTCCCGTTTTGTCATGGTTTTGTGACGGTTGGTTTGTTATCATCATACCTGTCAAGAGCAAACGACGATTTGATGAACAGGAGGTATCCCCCATGAAGAAACTGATGATTAACCGTTCGCTGTCCGGCGCGTTTCCCGAAGGCTTCCACGAGATGGATCGTCACGAGCTGATCAAATACTTCGCCGGCGATACAGACCGCTGCGGTATTCATGATGAAAACCGCCATGTCATTCTGTCTGTTTCGTGGTCAAAGCCGGGCTTCCTCGGCTTTTTGACGGACGAGCGCTCGGTGCTCAACGGCGCCCGGCTTCGGCTTAAGCTGCACCTGCAGCGTTACCGCCGGCTCGAAAAGCTCAACCGGGAGATCGCCTCCCGTCCCGCGGTCGGGATTCGGTTTGAGTATCAGGTCACCGGCACGGAGTTCATGCAGTACAGCGACCTGTATGTGTTCAAGCTCGGCAAGCTTATCTATGCTGTCCAGCTCGTCGCGCGTAAGGAGTGCTTTGAAGAAAGCCAGCTTTTGTCGGAAGAATTCCTGCGCTCCATCGCGGTACCCGCGTGATCATGGCTATACATATATATAATAGAAAGCGTTTCACCCTCCCGAATGCGGGAGGGTGTTCCGGTAAGAAGGGTGTCAAACGCTGTCGGTTTATCGGACTTTATCGCGTTGATGTGCAAAATGACCAACTAGATATTGTGTTTTTACTGCCAAAAAGTAACAAGAAATAGGGACGAAAACTTTTTTCAAAAAAATTGAAAAAAACCCTTGACTTTTAGGCTTATACGCAGTATAATCTTAATGTTCGCTAATCAAGAAAGCGACTTCAAAAATCGTTGTTTTTCACAACGAAAAGAGTTCATTTTCGTGATTTGTGACAAAGGACCTTGAAAATTAAACAACGAAGAAGATA
>CADBUN010000041.1 GCA_902797825.1 uncultured Ruminococcus sp.
CAATACAAAAGGGTTCCTTACCATTATTTTTTCAACCCTGTAAGACTTTTAAGAAACGCTGCTGCCCACAATAATTGTTTGATTAGCAGCCTTAAAGTACCATATGTGAGTAAAGAGAATTTCAATTACAATAAACAAATAAGTGTATTTTTAGGACAACAGGGCATCAGTAGCAACAGAATTACACGTCAGTTAGATAAGCCGCTGATTCACGATTTTTGTGTTATGTTATTTTTATATCACAAAATCGCACCAAAATTGGCGCAAATGCATGTGTTTGATGAGCTAGATGAATTTCTAAAAGGCAGAGCTATTAAACACAAAGATTATTATTCAAACCATGCTACGTTATGTTCTGCATATGAATTCATAGTACAAGTTGTAGGTGTTTTTAGAAAATTATTACAAGATTGAATTTCTCATTGACATCTTAGATTTTTTCGGCTATAATATTAATGTAGCATAAAAACAGACTTCTGTTTTTAGTGGACTGGTGTACGCACTGGTCCTATTTTTTTACTTATTATCGTTTATAAGCGCAAACAAACGCCATCCGTACACAACACACAAGCAACAAAACAACGCAAAAGCCCTGCAAACAAGCCAACCTTTGCGTTTGAAAAGTTCTCCAAGAGATAATCAGAATATTCAAGTTTATCTTTTCTCAAAGCTCCTGTTTTTCAGGGGCTTTGTTTATTATTTAATGTTCGTCCTGATTATCTCGGTCGACTGCGGATTTGCTCAATCACAGATTTCGCAAAGCAGAGCTAAAAACAGTCCCCCGGACTGTTTTCTTAACGCTCTTACAGTTCTCCAAGAGATAATCAGAGTATTCAAGTTTATCTTTACTCAAAGCTCCTGTTTTTCAGGGGCTTTGTTTATTATTTGATGTTCGTCCTGTTCCGCGGAAGCTTACTTCCTCTTGCTATCTTGTCGGATTCGTGATAGAATCATGATGAAACAGCTTCCGCAATTATCGGCGGATCGCTCGGCGAAAGGGGCAGATGAGATGACAACGGCAAAAAAAGGGCTTAACGGTAATCAGCTCAAGCTGATCGCGATCATCGCCATGACGATCGACCACCTGACGTGGGCGATCTTCCCGGGGACACAGGCGGTCTGGTATGTCTTTGCGCTGCATATCATCGGCAGGCTGACCGCGCCGATCATGTGGTTTTTCATCGCGGAGGGCTGTCACTATACGCGCAATATTTGGAAATATGCCGGCAGGCTGTTTCTCTTTGCGGTCATCTCGCATTTTGCGTATACCTTCGCGTTCGGGATTCCGTTCCTTCCCTTTTCGAACGGCAGCTTTTTCAACCAGACCGGCGTGATGTGGTCGCTGGCATGGGCGGTCGTGCTGATCGCGATCTTCCGCAGCGAAAGGCTTCCCGATTGGGTGAAGTTTGTGTCGATCCCGGTCATTTGTCTGATTACGTTCCCGTCCGACTGGTCCTGTATCGCGGTGATGTGTCCGTTCTTCCTGTATCAGCATCGCGGTCAATTCAAAAAGCAGGCGATCGACATCGTCCTCTGGACGCTGTTTTACGCGGCGGTGTATGTGATCTTCCTGGATAAGCTGTACGGGATTTTGCAGCTGTTCACCTTCCTGACGATCCCCCTCCTCGCGCAGTATAACGGCGAGCGCGGAAAAAAGATCCCGGGGACAAAATGGCTGTTCTACCTTTACTATCCGGCTCATCTGGTAGCGATCGGTTTCCTCCGTATCGCGCTGCACGGCGATATTTCGATCATCTTTTGAGCAAAAACAAAGACGCCGTCAATTGTACTGTTCGCACAATTTACGGCGCACCTTATGCTATGCGGTATGGAAAATCCCTATTGATTTCTTGTCCGTTATATTGTAAAATAGATGGGTACAAATTGAAAGACTAAAGGAATGATCAATATGAAAAAAATCATCGCCCTGACGGCGGCACTCATCATGGTTTTCTCGCTGACCGGCTGCTTCGGCATGGGTAACAACAATAACGCCGCTACCGCCGACGAGGCTAAGGCAGGCGATATCTCGACCTATGACAAGGACTTTGACGGTTTGGTAAAATATATCTCCGATAATAACGCAAACAGCGCGAAGCAGGAAATCTACTATGATATCCTGGGCGCGAAGAACGGCGTGCGCTTCATCTTCAGCAGAAATCCGTATGTCGAGGTATATGACTTCAGCAATATCACCGACGGCGGCGAATCCGCGCATCCCGAGACCGCTAGTTTTATTATTGACTCCGTAAAGGCCGCCGGTAAGTTCCGTCCGATCGAAAACGGCGCCGAGATGACCGCCGTCATCACCGACAGCGGCAAGTACGTTATCGCATGGGACGCTACGCGTAATTATGATTATGCTAAAAAGGTCGCGACCGATGACCTGATCAAGAATTGGTAAAACATGGAAGCGTGAAATGAGAAAGACTCCAAAAGAAATGCCTTTCTCTTATGATCGTTATGATTTGTTTCTATACGGATTAAGGCATTCATGACAAGGGGATTGCCACTTCGTCGTCACGCGCCGTACTCGATAAGCGCATCCGGTTGGTACGCTTTGATCTCGTGTGGCGGCTCCTCCTTCCCCCGCAATGACTACTGTACTTAAAGCCCGACGCGAAGTCGGGCTTTTGTTTGTTTGATACCAATTTATCCGTATTATTTCTTTTTATTCTTGCCGGTGAGCTTGTTATAGGCGCGCATGACGAAAAGCTGATTGAGGCGTTTGATCTCCGCCGTGGCGGCGTCGCGAGCCTTCTCCGTCTCGGTGCGCTGCTTCTGCTCCGCCTTCAAATCCTTTTGCAGCTTGGCTTTCTCCTTCTCGAGCTTGTCGATATCCTTCTTGAGCCGTTTGATCTCGCCCTTCTTGCGGTCATCCGAATTGAACAGCGTGAAGTAACGGGATTCGGCGCGCTGGAGCTTGGTACGCAGATCCAGCTCGTCCTCGCTCGCGGGAACGGTCATTTCGAGAAGCCGGGCGCGAACCGTCTCATAGTCGTAGACCGGCTGCCTGTCGTTTGAGGGCAGGTTGGCGGCATAGACGTCGTACAAAAACCGATACAGCGTCATCAGCTCGTCGGGATCGGGATGATAATCCTGCTCCGCGAGCAGCTCGTCCGTCAGCATTGCCGCGCCATCCACCGTCCAGTCCGCCGCGCCGACCGCGCGCGCGGGATAGCCGATCTTCCGATACAGCTCGGGAATCTTCGGATTCCAGACATAGTTCACGGACGGTACTCCGAGCGCGTAGGAGATGATCGACGCGTGCATCCGGATCGCGATCACGGCGTCAAAGCCGGCGATCGCCCGGACAACCTCGCGCGAATTATCGGAGATAATCAGCTTTTCACGCGGAATCTGAAACTTCTTTTGAAAATGCCGCAGGGTGTTGACGTCCCAGGTGGAGCCGTTGGTGAAGAAGCGGTAGTCGATCTCCTTTTCTTCGAGCCGTTGAGATAAATCATAGAGATACTGCTCTTCCTTCGTCAGCGTCCAGTCGATCCCGTTGTCCTTGAACAAGCCGCCGCGCACCACGTTTAAGCCGACGACAGGGGTTTTTCTTTCTGCCTTTTCGGCAAGGATCGACGCGATATCCGCGGCATAGATCGCGCCTGCCCATACGACGGGATCACAGACAGGACGAATCTCGTAAGGGTGTCCCGGCGCGTAATGCTCAAAAATATCCGCGTGCTCGCGTACCGAGATCGCCTTGATGCTAGGACGCTTCAAAATCTGGATCAGGCGGTTTTCGTTCTCTTCGGTAGCGTCCATATTATTAATCCCCAGCGACGAGAAAACCACGGGAATGCGGTGGGCGTCTGCGGTATCGAGGATTCTTTCGATAAATCCGGCAAAGCCCAGATAGCTCAGCCCGAATAATCCGCCGCCGGCGAAGATGACCAGATCGGCAGCCGCCACCTGTTCCTCGTTCGGCTTCTTCAGGGGCATCACGTCCAGCTCATAATCGCTGATATTCAGGTTTTTCAGCGCGACCTTCGTCAACTGTAGGAAGCAGGTGCGGATCAGCATATCGCCGAAGTTGTCATCAAAAAAAGCAACCGTTAAGATGCGCATGGATTCTCTCCTTTGAATCGGATGAAGGGCGTTGCGCTTCATCCCGAAATTTGGTCTGTCCTGAGATGAGTATTGATATATTCAATATAACGAATATTCAAGCAGTTGTCAACACGATTATCATTCGCCGCGCTTGATGATGCCGGGTTGCCGCAGGCACGTTTCGTCCTGCCGCGCGATCAGACAACCAGCGATTCGGCGTTTTTCATAAAAAATATTTAGTTTATCAAAAAATATTGATTTATTCGATAAAGTAATGTATAATGAATTATAATGGATTCTTCTATCTTTGTGTTTACAATTGATATCATTCGTATTTGTTGGTGTAATTTATAAATTTTGTTTGTTCAGCGCCCTTGTGTTCCGGTGAAGGGGAGATAAATTATGAAAAAACGAAAAATGAGCCAACGCTCCCTTAACCTGATCGTTATCTCAGTCTTTTTGATTATCATCAACGTTTCCCTTGGCTTCTTCCTGTTTTCACAATCTAAAAACGCCATTACCGAACAGATACGGGGCAGGATGCTGGATATCGCGAAAACCGCCGCCGACTCGCTCAACGGCGATGAATTGAAGCAATTAAAAAAAGAAGATAAGAACACCGCTCCCTATCAAAAGGTCATCCGCACACTGACCTGCTTTCAGGATAATATCGACCTGTCATATATCTACTGTATCCAAGATCTGGGCAACAAGCATTTTGCCTTTTCGGTCGATCCGACCGTTCGGGATCCGGGAGAATTCGGAGAACCGATCCAGTATACCGACGCCCTGTATGCGGCGAGTCTGGGGACGCCTGCCGTCGACTTGAAGCCCTATCAGGACAGATGGGGCAGGTTCTACAGCGCCTACAGTCCCGTCTTTGACTCGATCGGCAAGGTCGCCGGAATCGTCGCGGTAGATTTCAGCGCGGACTGGTATGATCACGAAATCTCTGAACTGATCAGAACCGTGCTTCTCTTCTGTATCCTGTCGGTGCTGGCAGGCGGCTTGATCGTGTTTGTCCTCACCGAAAATACGCGCAAGCGCTATCGGATGGTATACAGCCAGCTCAACGAGCTGGCGGATAACGTCGAGGATCTGATCCGCGAGATTGAACAATCGCCCAACGAAGCCGAGAAGCACGCCCCTGCCGGCAAGGTATCCGGTGAAGCGGATGATCTGGGCGAAAAAATCCAATCCCTGCAGAAAACCCTGCGCTCGGAGATCGCCCACGTCCACCTGCTGGCGTATATCGACGCGCTCACCTCGGTCGGCAACAAAACCGCCTATCTGGATATGATCGAGCACCTGGACCGCGAGATCGAAGCCGGTACCGCCGACTTCACCGTCGCAACCTTCGACATGAACGGGCTCAAGATCATCAACGATACCTACGGTCACGAGGTCGGCGATCAGGCGCTGATCAAAATAGCCGATATCCTGATCGGCGTCTTTGGCAAGGAACATGTTTTCCGCGTCGGCGGCGACGAGTTCATCGTCATCATGCGTTCCTGTCCCGGAGAAAAAACAGAAGCTCTCTTCCGCCGGGTGAATGACGCTCTTGCCGAAGAGAACCGCAGGGAATCGACGGATCGCTTCATGCTCTCGGTCTCTAAGGGCTACGCGCTGTTTGCCGCGGACAAGGATCGGGAATTCCGTTCCGTATTTAAGCGTGCCGACGACGCCATGTACCGCGATAAGGAGGCGTATTACGCGAAAAACGCCGAACGCCGAAGAGCGGTCTATCATACTAATACGTTACGATATTTCATATCAAAAGCTCGCGACAATCCTGCCGCGAGCTTTTTGTTATATTTTCATATCGTCATTGCGAGGGGCTTTATACTAATTTCAACCGATTAAAAGGATTGAATACCCCACGGCTTGCAGCGGTTGTACCCGCATGGGAGGATTTATCCTCTTTGGACTAATACTGCGACCGCCCCTTGAGCGGGTAAAGTGTCCGGGGGACATTTTGCGGTTGCACCGGGGAAGTTTATTGAGGGAAACACTACTTTTCCACACGCTTGTTCTTTTCTTCATAGAGCTTCTTATCCGCCCTGAGGATCAAATCGAGCAGCTCCGCCGTGTTCTCGGGATGGGCAGACAGGCTGCCGAAGCCGCAGCTGAACCCGGAGTATTCGCCGCCGATGACGATCCTGCTGAACTGTTCGTTCATCAAATCGAGCTTTTTGCGGAAGCCGACATAATCACGGGTACGGGAAATAATCAGGAATTCATCGCCGCCGTAACGATAGACGTTCTCCTTGGGAAAATGCTCCGTCAGAATCGCCGCGAACGCCTTGAGTACATCGTCGCCCACCAGGTGACCGTAGGTATCGTTGACCATCTTAAAGTGATCGACGTCGCCGATCGCCAGACAGATATCTTCGCCGACATAGTCGGTGATCTGCTGATTCAGGGCATAACGGTTCTGCAGGCGCGTCATGCTGTCGTGGTTCGCGATGATCTCGAGCGCCTCGTTGAGATGGATCGCGGTATTCTTCTGCTCAATATGCTTGATGGTCAGCGAGTAATTTACGATCACGCCGACCGCCGAAATCACCGCCATCATAAAATAGTTATAAGGCTGAATCATATCGGGGATCAGCGCGTTCAGCCAGAAGAAATATGCCGTATACGAGCCCAGAATCAGGATGGCGGTCACCAACGGTCTGAGCCGGAAGAAGATGACCACCAACAGCTCGACGGTATAAAAGGTGATGATCTGCTGATGATTCAGGTAGGTATGAACCGAAGCCATCATGCCCCACAGGAGGAGCAGGACGGTATAGACGATACAAAACGCCTTGATCGCCTTGGGATACTTGTCGATGATCTCTTTTCGGCGGCGGAAGCGCAGGGCGATGAAGAATCCGAGCAGACATAACAGGATGCTGGTGCTCACGTTGACAAACGGAACGATCGTGCTCATTTCGCTGAAGGTTCCGCGCCTGGTGATACAGAACATGAGCAGTGAGATCAGCTGGATAATCCCTTCACAAAAGGAAACGTAAAAAATACAGTTGATGTTCAGAAGGTCAACCTCGCGGTCGATCTCCCGGTTCAGCTTCGGAACAAGCCAATTCATCACTTGTGTATAGAAAGGTTTCATCTTCTTCTCCGTCTTTCGATTTATTAATTCATATTCATATCTATAATGAATGATTAATCTTATTACAGCTCCATGTTGAGCTTTTGAACGCGCCTGACCTCGTCCTCCGCGTTCAAAAACGCCTGTACCACCAGCGGATCAAAATGACTGCCGGAATCCTTGCGGATGATCTCCAGCGCCTTCTCCACGCTGAAGGGCTCCTTGTAGCTGCGGCGCGAAACCAGCGCGTCGAATACGTCGGCAACCGCCATCACACGCGCCGAAAGCGGAATCTCCTCGCCCTTGAGCCCATTGGGATAACCCATACCGTTCCACTTCTCGTGATGGTAGGACGCCATGTTTTTGGCTTCATTGAGATACTCCGATTCTTCGCCGACGGTCACGATCGCCTTGTTGATGATTTCACCGCCGGAGGAGGTATGGCTCTGCATGACCTTGAATTCTTCCTCGGTGAGTCTGCCGGGCTTGTTGAGGATCGTATCGGAGATTCTGATCTTTCCGACGTCATGAAGCGGCGCGGAGTGGATGACCTCGTCGATGAAGTCCTCGCTGAGCTGATCGGCATAGATGCCTTCCTTCTGCATTTGGCGCAGGATAATCTCACAGTAGGCGGCGGTCTTGCGGACATGATCGCCCGTACACTGGTCGCGGCTTTCGACCAGATCCGCCAGCACCAGGATCAGCCCGTTCTGCAGGCGCGATACCTGTTCGCTCTTGCGCTCGACCTCATTGATATAATGCACGGTATCGAAGGTCGTGTTCCGATACTCGTGATACAAATTCTCGATTTCATCGCCGGTGTGGATATCGAGCTCGTCAATCATTCTCAGGCTTTCTTCACGCGCCTGCGGCGTATCATACGCCAGCCGGCTCGACGCGTCGGCGAGGGTGTTGACCGGTCGGATCAGATAGTAATCCGCCAGCCATACCGCATAGGCGCGGATCAGGATCAAGAAGCCGATAAACAGCGAGATGATCCTGGTCAGGAACGCCGTTTCCTGGGATCTGAGCTTGCTCATTGACATATCGACGCCGACATAGCAAAGCGGCTTGTCGCTTCTGCCCTTGATCGGCTTATACACTGTGAGAAGCCAGCCGTATTCATCATCGGTGATATCGACGGGGATATCCTCTCCCTGTAAAAACAGGTCGCGGTATTTTGAGATCGTGCCGTCGTATTCGATGACGTCCCCCGGCAAGTCTGCCTTGACGTCCTTGGTATCCAGGTCAAAGATTACGCGTGTCCCGTCCTCCTCGATCCGATAGATATAGACGAACTCGATCTCGGGGTTCGCGTCGCGCACGGTCGTCAAAAGCTCCTTTGTCTGTATGTAACCCTCGGCGGCAGAGCCGTTTTGCAGCACATCATGAATCTGCTTCGGCTTGATATGCGACACGATTACATCCGCGGCGTCGCTCGCCTGGTCGGCATAATCCTCGATGACGCCGTGATGATACTGTATGATGCTGGTACCGATCGCGGCGGAGGCGACCAGCGTCGTTGACAGCGCTACCAGCAGCGTTATTTTGATTCTCAGCGAGGTTCGTTTCATTCTGTTTTTATCGGTTCTCGCGAGCTTGACGTTATAGTGCCACGCCCTGCCGTTGAGATACGTGATCAACCGGTCGGGCAAGAGCTTATAGATCGTCAGCGCAATCACCGTCACCACGATTTTATCCGCGACATCAATCAAAAAGGTTACCAGCAGGTTAGAGGCGAAGTAGCCCATGGGAATCAGCTTGTTGAGCTTGGCGGCGCATTCTACCGCGAAGCCCTCGCCGAAATTATATCCGTTGATCAACCATGTCAGCAGTCCGCCGAGACCACCGCCGAGCAGCGCAAACACCAGCACCGCCCAGATCACCTGCGGAAACCGCACGCGCCGCAGGCTGTCGGCAAACGCCACCGCGGCAGCCGCGATAAACACGCTGATGACACAATAATAGATGGAAAAGGAATCCGAAAGACCGGCAACCAGATTCGAGAAAAAGCCAACCGTGATGCAGGGAACATATCCCCCCAGCACCGCCGAGAGAATGGTTCCGATATTATCAATGAACAGCGGCAGCCCCAATAATCCGTTGAGCCTTGCGCCGAGATTGTTCAGCAATATACAGATCACGACAATCCCGATGAACGACAGCAGGTTGCCGGCGTTTCGGGTGTTCTTCCATTTGGTCATTCTTTCCCTCCGATTGATTCGGTTTTGTCTCAAATATTCCCCGGTATGCCAAACAGGCATTAATTGTTTATCATTATATACTATCTATCACTAAAATTCAATGACTTTTTCGTAGTTCATCATAAATCATCTTTTTTCGACTGAAAATTTTTGTTGATTGTATACAAGGCGATATTCTCAAAATCTATCTCAAAACGGCACCATTATTTGTATCGGCAACAACCATATTTATACTAATCTTTAATAAAAACCTTTATCATCTATTGCGATAAATTCCGCATAGCTTTGTTGAGCTCCTTGACATACTGGCGCCCTCCGCCTTGTTCTGCGAAATTCTCCGCTAATATCTTTTTAAAGCTTTTTATTGCTACTTAGTATTAAGCCGTTTCAGGCAACTTAGGCAACAAAAAAAGACAGTTAAAAAACTGCCTTTTTTGGTGCCGGTGACCGGACTTGAACCGGTACGGATG
>CADBUN010000042.1 GCA_902797825.1 uncultured Ruminococcus sp.
GACAGTATGCCTGCGTCACTCGCCTCGCTCTGCGAAATTTATCACTAATATCTGATTAAATCTTTTTATCAAGGATTAGTATAAAAAGCCGGAGACGCTGTCGCTCACAGTGTCTCCGGCTTTTTTTATGCTATCTTATTGTAAGGCGGCAAGCAGCGCTTCGGTCTTATCGGTCTTTTCCCAGCGAACGCCGAGCTCTTCACGTCCCATATGACCGTATGCCGCCAGCGGCGCATAGGTCGTATGCAGCAGCTCGAGCTCGCGGATAATCGACGAGGGACGCGCGTCAAATACCTTTTTGACCGCTTCGGCAATCTTTTCATCGGAATATGCCGAGGTACCGAAGGTATCAACCATGACGGACACGGGCTTCGCCACGCCGATCGCATAGGCGAGCTGAACCTCCGCCTTCTTTGCGATCCCTGCGGCTACGATATTCTTCGCGATATAGCGCGCATAATATGCCGCCGAGCGATCGACCTTTGTCGGATCCTTGCCCGAGAAGGCGCCGCCGCCGTGACGCGCATAGCCGCCGTAGGTATCGACGATGATCTTCCTGCCGGTCAAGCCGGCGTCACCCTGCGGTCCGCCGATCACAAAGCGACCGGTCGGGTTCACAAAAATCTTGGTATCCTCGTCGATGAAGCCCTCGGGGATGACGGGACGGATGACCTCGCGGAGCATATCCTCGCGGATCGTATCCAAAGAAACATCTTCATCATGCTGCGTCGATACGACGACCGTATCGACACGACGCGCCGTATCGCCCTCGTATTCTACCGTCACCTGGGTTTTGCCGTCGGGGCGCAGATAAGGCAGGGTGCCGTTCTTGCGCACCTCTGTCAGGCGCTTCGCCAGCTTCTGAGACAGCGAAATCGCCAGCGGCATCAACTCGGGCGTTTCGTCACAGGCATAACCGAACATCATGCCCTGATCGCCTGCGCCGAGCAAATTATCGGCAGCGTCCTCGCCGTCCCTGAGCTCGTAGGACGCGTTAACGCCCATCGCGATATCGGGACTCTGGGTATCTAAAAAGACATTGACCTCACAGGTGTTGCCGTCAAAAGTAGCGCGCTCGCTGTCATAGCCGATATCACAAACCGCCTGACGGGCGATCGCCTCATAATCGACCTTCGCGGTGGTGCTGACCTCCCCCATGATATTGATCCTGCCGGTGGTCGCCGTCGTTTCACACGCGACATGGGCATTCGGATCCTGTTTGAGGATCGCGTCAAGAATCGAATCCGAAATGCGGTCGCACACCTTATCGGGATGCCCCTCGGTCACGGATTCGGATGTAAACAAATAACTCATAATCTTCCCTCAATTCTGAAAATCACATCAATTCTCTATACAAAAAGCTCCGCGCGGTTTACCACACGGAGCTCACAACTCATCTTTCGGTCAAACCGCAGGATTTAGCACCTTGCATCATGCAGGTTGCCGGACGTCACAGGGCCTGTCCCTCAGTCGCTCTTGATAAGTGATGTTTAACTTTATTGGATTATAGACGATTCGACAGAAATTGTCAAGAACCTTCTGTCAATTTCAAGCGATCTCTTCAAGAGAACAACCGCAGTCAAGCGTATGCTTCACTCTGTCCCGGACCTCGGCGCGCTTCGCGTCATTAAAGCGATCAACGGTACCGACGAGATAACCGGTGATACGGCGGATCCGCTCGAAGGGAACGTTATCGTAGGTATAGCTCATATCAACATACTCGCCGTCGACGGTGAAGGTGACGGATTTGATCAGCTTGTCGGGATTCTGTTCCTTGAGCTGAGATACGTAAGCATTGATTTCTTCTTTTGTCAGGCTGCCGCCGTTAACTGTTACTGTCATGTTAAACTCCTCATTTCCTAAAGATTCTCTGTTTTTTTATTTCAATACAACGGTCAAAAGACACTTTATCTTGATTGCAATTAGTATCATACCACAAGATATAGTGGTTTGCAAGTAACAAATGATTATTTTTAAGTTACAAAGTTTTAACCTATTTTGTATAGCCTGCCGCAAGGGGCGCTATATATCGTATTATACAGCATAATTACATAATTATAATGTGAATTGAGAATAATAACAATAATTATCTTATTTCAGTCTAATACTAATCCTTAATATAAAGCTTTTATCAAATATCGAGGAGGTGAATATAAATGTTAGGCTTTCTGATCGGCATGGCAGTCGGAGGACTCATCGGGGTGATCGTCATGGCGCTGCTGAACGCCGCGTCCAGAGCGGACGACAGCATGGAACGCTATCAGCGAAGGAAGGACAGCACCTCTGTCTGATCATATCAATTCTATATAATATCTGCTGAACAATACAAAAACACAGAAATTATTTAACATTGTAACAGTTTTTGAATTGTTCAAGTGCAAGGTTTTTGAACATTTATGAGCAAAAGCCTTGCACCAAGCAAAGAAACGCTTTCTTTGCTTGGCAGATTTATAAATGGAAACTGAACCAAAATCGCAGATTTTGAGC
>CADBUN010000043.1 GCA_902797825.1 uncultured Ruminococcus sp.
CGACGCGGTGATCGAGCTGGGCGGCGAGGACGCGAAGATCATCTTCTTCACCGGCGGACTGGACGAGCGCATGAACGGCTCCTGCGCCGGCGGCACGGGCGCCTTCATCGACCAGATGGCGACGCTGCTGAACGTTTCGAACACCGAGATGGACGCGCTCAGCCTCACCCATCAACAGATTTATCCGATCGCCTCGCGCTGCGGCGTATTCGCCAAAACCGACATCCAGCCGCTGATCAACCAGGGCGCGACAAAGGCGGATATCGCCGCCTCGATCTATCAGGCGGTCGTCAACCAAACGGTCGGCGGACTGGCGCAGGGGCGAAAAATCGAGGGCAGGATCATGTTCCTCGGGGGACCGCTCTACTACTGTCAGGGGCTCAGGCAACGCTTCAAGGAGACCTTGAAGCTCAGCGATGAAAACGCTCTCTTCCCCGAATACGCGCTGTTCGCGGTCGCGATCGGCGCCGCGCTGTACTCGGAGGACGGCGAGCTGATGGGCTATGAGGAGCTCGTCAAGCGGCTCAACGACAGCATGAAGTACAAGGAGAAGGTCTCTACCCTGCCGCCGCTTTTTCAGGATAAAAACGAATATCAGGCGTTCATCCGCCGTCATACACAGAACAGCGTCAACACCGAATATGCCGGCAGCTATACGGGCGACGCGTATATCGGCATCGACTGTGGCTCGACGACGACCAAGCTGGTCGTCATCACCGAGGGCTGCGACATTATTTACACCTACTACAGCTCCAACAAGGGCGATCCCGTCCGGATCGTGCGCGAGCAGCTCATGAAAATCAACGCCGAATTCGGCGATCGGCTGCATATTTGCGGCTGTGCCGTCACGGGCTACGGCGAGGAGCTGATCCGCCGCGCCTTCCGCATCGACTTCGGTCTGGTGGAGACGATGGCGCATTATACCGCCGCGAGGTACTTTGACAAAAACGTCGATTTCATCCTCGATATCGGCGGTCAGGACATCAAATGCTTCAAGATTCGCAACCACTCGATCGACAGCATCATGCTCAACGAGGCGTGCTCCTCGGGCTGCGGCTCGTTCATCGAGACCTTCGCCAAGAGCATGGGCTATACGGTCGAGGAATTCGCCCGTCAGGGGCTGTTCTCGATGGCGCCCGTCGATCTGGGTACGCGCTGCACGGTATTCATGAATTCTTCCGTCAAACAAGCGCAGAAGGACGGCGCGTCGGTACAGGATATCTCCGCCGGGCTGTCGCTGTCCGTCGTCAAGAACGCGATCTATAAGGTGATCCGTGCCACCTCGCCCGACGAGCTCGGTCAGCGGATCGTCGTACAGGGCGGCACCTTCATGAACGACGCGGTGCTGCGCTGTTTTGAAAAAGAGATCGGGCGCGAGGTCATCCGCCCCAATATCGCGGGATTGATGGGCGCGTTCGGCGCGGCGCTGTACGCGAAGGAGCACCGTCCCGCGCACTCGACGCTGCTCAGCGCCGACGAGGTCAAAACGCTCAGGCACGAGAGCCGCTCCGCCGTATGCAAGGGCTGTACCAACAACTGCCGCCTGACGGTGAACATCTTCAACGGCAAGGATCGGCTGATCTCCGGCAACCAGTGTGAAAAGGGCGCCGGGATCACCCTGCGCGATGAGGAAAGACTGCCGAATCTTTATGAATTCAAGCGTAGCTTAATCGAGAGCTATCAGGCGTCAAACGATACTCCGATCAACTCTCCGTCGCTTCGTGATGCCTCCCCTAAAAAAGGAAGGCTGAAAATCGGCTTGCCGATGGCGCTGGGGATGTACGAGCTGTATCCGCTGTGGCATACCATCTTCACGCGTCTCGGCTTTGAGGTAATCAGCTCGGGCTTCTCTACCCGTAAGCTGTATCAAAAGGGGCAGTTCTCCATCCCCTCCGACACCGTATGCTATCCGGCTAAGCTCATGCACGGACATATCGAAACCCTGCTCGAGCAGGGCGCGGACGCGATCTTCTACCCCTGTCTGACCTATAATATCAATGAAAAGAAGGGCGACAACTTCTATAACTGTCCGGTCGTCGCCTACTACGCCGAGCTGCTGCGGGGCAACATGGATTCTCTGCAACAGACACAGTTCCTCTGCCCTTATTTGAATATCAACAACGAAAGAGAGCTGACGCGCGAGCTGGCGCAGCTGTTATCCGCGCGCTTTGACGGCGTCAAAAAATCCGACGTCGGCCGCGCGGTCAAGGCAGGCGTCGCGGAATACAGAGCGTATATGCGGCGCGTCTATGACGAGGGCGCGCGCGCGGTAAAATTCGCGCGCGAAAAGGGCAAGCGCCTGATGATCCTCGCCGGCAGACCGTATCACATTGATCCCGAGATCTGTCACGGTATCGACAAGCTGGCGACCTCCTTAGGCTTCGTCGTCGTCAGCGAGGACAGCGTGACCGCCGACGTGCAGCCGCCCGTGCTGGGCGTGCTCAATCAGTGGACCTATCACAGCCGGATGTATGCGGCGGCGCAGTATGCCGCCGAGCATGACGACACCCAGCTCGTCCAGCTGGTGTCCTTCGGCTGCGGCGTCGATGCGGTCACGACCGACGAGGTGCGTGCGATTCTGGAGCGCAACGGCAAGCTGTATACACAAATTAAGATTGACGAGATCACCAACCTCGGCGCCGTGCGGATCCGTCTGCGCAGCCTGATCGGCGCCTTACAGGAAAGGGGGCGGTAACATGGCGGTTGCCAAAGCGGATTATGTCAAATTCACCAAAGAAATGAAGCGCGAATACACCATCCTCGTTCCGACCATGCTGCCCATCCACTTTAAGCTGATCTCCAACGTGCTGGTGCGCTACGGCTACAAGGTCGATTTCCTCGAGGAGGTTGACGGCAACATCAAGGAGTCAGGGCTGCGCTATGTCCACAACGACACCTGCTACCCGGCGCTGCTGGTCATCGGTCAGCTGATCAACGCGGTCGAATCGGGGCGCTACGATAAGGATAAGATCGCCCTGCTGATCACCCAGACGGGCGGCGGCTGCCGCGCCTCGAACTACATCTACCTGTTGCGCAAGGCGCTGAAAAAGGCAGGCTATGGACATATCCCCGTCATCTCTCTGAACTTCAATATGCTCGAGAAGCACCCGGGCTTTACGCTGACCGTTCCGATGCTGTACCGGATGCTGTACTGCGCGTTTTACGGCGATCTGATGATGCTGATGGCGAACCAGTGCCGCCCGTATGAAAAGCGCCGGGGCGAGACCGACCGCCTCGTCAAAAAGTGGGTGAACCGCCTGCTCGACGAAAGCGCGCACGCCTCGACCATGCGCTACAGCCATGTCAAAAAGAATTACCGCCTGATCGCGGATGATTTTCAAAGAATCCTCGGCGATACGCCGCGCGATAAGGTCAAGGTCGGCATCGTCGGCGAGATCTACGTCAAATTCTCACCCCTCGGCAATAACAATCTCGAACAATTCCTGCTCAAGGAGGGCGTCGAGCCGGTCGTACCCGGCTTCGTTGACTTCTGCCTGTACTGCGTTTATAACGGGCTGGTCGACTATGACCTGTACCGCCTTCGTCCCTTCAAGGCGTTCGGTTCACGGTTTTTGTACCGCTTCCTGCTGAAGAAGCAGCGCTACATCCGCCGCATGATGCAGGAGTATTATCCGGGCTTTATGCCGATGGCGGATTTTGACGAAACCCAGAGGCGCGTTGACGGCTATATCAATAAGGGTACCAAAATGGGCGAAGGCTGGCTTTTGACGGCAGAGATGCTCGAGCTGATCCACGAGGGCGTCGGCAACATCATCTGCACCCAGCCCTTCGGCTGTCTGCCGAACCATATCGCCGGCAAGGGTATGATGAAGCCGATCAAGGAGAAGAATCCCGGCGTCAACATCGTCGCCATCGACTATGATCCCGGCGCCACCGCGATCAATCAGGAAAACCGCATCAAGCTGATGCTGTCGAACGCGAGGCAGTAACCATGCTGTATGAAAAGCTCAGGGGCTATGCCGCCGGCGGCGTATATCCCTTCCATATGCCGGGGCATAAGAGAGCTGACGGCAGCGGTCTGCCGTTTGAGATAGACATCACGGAGATCGACGGCTTTGACAACCTGCACGATCCTCACGGATGCCTTTTATCGCTGCAAGAGAGAGCGGCAGCGCTCTTCGGCGCGCGCGAGGCGTTCGCGCTGGTGAACGGCGCGACGGTGGGGATTTTGGCGGCTGTGCGCGCGATGACCAGGGACGCGGACAGCGTGCTGATCGCCCGCAACAGCCATATGGCGACCTATCATGCCGCCGAGCTGTGCCGCCTTACGACAGACTATCTTCTCCCCGATCAAATCGGTGAAAGCGGCGTCTTTGCCTCCGTCTCTCCCGAAGCGGTCGAGCGGCGCCTGCAGGCGAATCCCGCGATCTCGCTCGTGATCATCACCTCCCCCACCTATGAGGGCGTCGTGTCGGATATCCGCCGAATCGCCGCGGTCTGTCATATGCACGGCGCGAGATTGTTCGTAGACGAGGCGCACGGCGCGCATTTTCCGTTTTCGGACAGCTTTCCGCCGAGCGCTGTCCAAGACGGCGCCGACGCCGCCGTCATCAGCCTTCACAAGACGCTTCCGTCCATGACGCAAACCGCCCTGCTGCTGACAAATGACGAGAACCTGGCACAAGGCTTCCGGCGACAGCTCTCGGTTTTTGAAACCAGCAGTCCGTCTTATGTGCTGATGGCGTCCATCGACCGCTGTCTCGATTTTTTACAGCACAGCCAAAGCGCCTTTGACCGCTATGCCGAACGGCTGGACGCGTTTTATGAAGCCGCCGCTTCCCTGCGTCATCTGTCCGTTCCCCGTGACAAGCTACGGAGCAACAAGAACGTCTTTGACCGCGACAAGGGGAAGCTGTGTATCTTCTGTAACGGTTATATGACCGGGAGCGAGCTGATGGCTGCGCTGCGCTCGGACTATCGGCTCGAGCTTGAAATGGCGCTCGGCGACTATGCGCTCGCCATGACGTCCGTATGCGATACGGACGAGGGCTTCGACCGCCTGCTCCGTGCGCTCAGGGAGCTCGACAGCCGGTGTCACGGGATCACGCAGCCGGCAAGCGTCACCCCCCTCCCCCTGCCCCACAGGCGCTGTCCCATCAGCGAAGCGCTCGCCGCAGACGGCAAAATGACCGATATCCGTCAGGCGGAGGGCAAGGTATCGCGCGAGTATGTCCGCGTCTATCCTCCGGGCATCCCGATGATCGTCCCGGGCGAGGTAATCGACCGACAGCTCCTGCAGCTTCTCGGCGATTTGGAAGCGAAAGGACATGAAATCCTCACCGACAGCGCCTCCTTCCCCTTTATTTCAATAATCGGTTGACAAAGAATGCGCTGTGTGTTAAACTATATCTATATAAATTTAGTCCATCAAGGAGTTGAAAAATATGAAAAGAATCAAGACCATCGAGACGCGTGACCTTCAGAAGAGCGCTAAGACCGGCGGCTGCGGCGAATGCCAGACCTCCTGCCAGTCTGCCTGCAAGACTTCCTGCGGCGTTGCCAACCAGCAGTGCGAGAAGTGCCTGAGCGAGAAATAATTGAACCAAAAGGAATACTCCAGCCGTTATGCCGCCTAGGTCTGACGGCTTTCCTTTTGCACGGATTCATTTAACATTCGGAGGAGTTTATGATTCACCGCTATCAACTTAACGGCTACAACATCGTCCTCGATGTATTCAGCGGCAGCGTCCATGTGGTGGACGAGCTAGCTTATGATATCATCGGGATGTATGAGGATACGGAGCCTGAAGGCATCATCGCCGCCATGCTCGAAAAATACGCAGGAGACAGCACGGTCACCGAGGCGGAGATTCGCGATTGTCTCGACGATATCGGGGAGCTCAAGAGCGCCGGCAAGCTGTTTACCGCCGACGAATACGCTCCGCTCGCCTTCGACTTCAAGGCGCGCAACACCGTCGTAAAGGCGCTGTGTCTGCACGTCGCGCATACCTGCAACCTGAATTGTGAATACTGCTTCGCCAGTCAGGGAAAGTACCACGGCGACAGAGCGCTGATGAGCTTTGAGGTCGCCAAGCAGGCGATCGACTTCTTGATCGAGCACTCCGGCTCGCGCAAGAACCTGGAGGTCGATTTCTTCGGCGGAGAGCCCCTGATGAACTTCGACGTCGTCAAAGAAATCACCGCCTATTGCAGGAGCATCGAGAAGGAAAAGGGAAAGAATTTCCGCTTTACCCTCACCACGAACGGCGTGCTGCTCGATGACGAGGTCATTGATTTCGCCAATAAAGAATGCCATAATGTCGTACTCAGCCTTGACGGCAGGAAAGAGGTACACGACCGCCTGCGCAAATCCGTCAACGGCAAGGGCAGCTACGACCTCATTGTGCCGAAATTCCAACATTTCGTGGAACGGCGCGGCAACAAGGGCTATTATATGCGCGGCACCTTCACCCACCACAACACCGATTTCACCGAGGATATCTTCCACATGGCGGACCTGGGCTTTACGGAGCTTTCGATGGAGCCGGTGGTATGTCCTCCCGACGATCCGTATGCGCTGACCGATGATGATCTGCCCGTCCTGTTTGACCAGTACGTGCTTCTCGCCAAGGAGATGCTCAAGCGAGAAAAGGAGGGCAGGCCGATCACCTTCTACCACTATATGCTCGACCTGAACGGCGGCCCGTGCATCTACAAGCGCATCTCGGGCTGCGGCTCGGGCACGGAATATATGGCGGTCACCCCTTGGGGAGACCTCTATCCCTGTCACCAGTTCGTCGGCAATCCCGATTACCTGCTGGGCAACGTCTATGACGGCGTCACGAATCCCAAGGTACAGGATGAATTCAAGCTGTGCAACGCCTATGCCCGCCCCGACTGTCAGGATTGTTGGGCAAAGCTGTATTGCTCCGGCGGCTGCGCCGCTAACGCCTACCATGCGACCGGCTCCGTCACCGGCACATACCGGTACGGCTGCGAGCTCTTCAAAAAGCGCATCGAATGCGCCATCATGATGAAGGTCGCTCAGGCAGAGGACGCCGAATAACCCTCCGCGACGGTTCCCGATCGCCGGCGATTTGTCGGTTAACCAGATAAAAGGGGTAATTTACGCGCGCTGAAAAACATGAATTTTCAGCGGAATTTACATGATCAGCAAAATTACCCCTTTACAAATCGAAAATTATATTGTATAATAGACAGAGCGTTATGGGGATATCATCAGTTGGCAGCCCGACCGGGTGGCTTACGCGCCCCATGAGCATGATGTGCCGACGGCACCTGACAATTTCATACATTTGACACGGGGGTATAGCTCAGTTGGTAGCCCGAGTGGGTTGCTTACGCACCCCAAAAGATTTTACAATTTCATACATTTGACATGGGCCATTAGCTCAGCTGGGAGCC
>CADBUN010000044.1 GCA_902797825.1 uncultured Ruminococcus sp.
AACAGTATAAAACCCCAACCGGCGGCGCTTTTCCGCCAATTCTCTTCGGTTTACTAGTTTATCACTTTATCATGGTAAAGTCAAGCGCTTCCAAATAGATTCATCATCTTGACGGAACGCCTGTCGCATGAGGAAAAGTTTTTATACGATTTTCTGATAAGATCCTATCAGGCAAAAAGAAAGTGAGGTGATAATGCCTCACTTTTGCGTATAGGCTTTTATGCCTCGTCAACCTCGACCTCGCCCTCAAACACGGTGCTCGCGGGACCGGTCATGATGACGGTTTCGTCGGTATAGCGGATCGTCAGCGCGCCGCCGCGCAGGCGCACGGTAAGTTCCTCGCCCTTTCGGCAATAGCCGTTCAGACAAGCCGCGACCGCGGTCGCGCAGGCGCCGGTGCCGCACGCCCATGTCTCGCCGGAGCCGCGCTCCCATACGCGCATTTGAAGCGTATGATCGTCGATCACGCGGACGAATTCGGTATTGACGCGCTCGGGGAACGCCTCATGCCGCTCGAAATGCGGTCCGAGCTTTTCGAGCTCCAAGCCGTCCACATCGTCCACGAAGGTCACACAATGCGGATTGCCCATCGAAACGGCGGTGACATACCACACCCTGCCGTCCACGGTTAGGGGCGCGTTCACCATCCTGTCGCCGTCATATTTGACGGGGATCGCGGCAGGGCTCAGCACCGCCGCACCCATATCGACGCGCGCGGACTGCACTTTTCCGTTTTCGACGGTGAGCGCCAGCGTCTTGACGCCGCTGAGGGTTTCGATCATGACGGTGGTTTTTTCGGGCGGGACAAGCCCTTTATCATAGACGAACTTGCCGACACAGCGGATCCCGTTGCCGCACATCCTGCCCTCGCTGCCGTCAGCGTTGAAGATACGCATCTTCGCGTCGGCAACCGCGGACGGACAGACGAGAATGATCCCGTCGCCGCCGATCCCGGTACGACGGTCGGAGAGCCGCACCGCCAGCGCCGAGGGATGATCGACGGTCTGATCAAACGTGCTGATATAGACATAATCGTTGCTGATGCCGTGCATCTTGGTAAAGCGCAAAGTCTGCATAATATCACCCTTTCCCGATCATTATACTCACAATCCGCGCCAAAGTCAACAAACAGAAATGGTTGACACAGACGATAGAATCGAATATACTTTAGTATAGCAATCAAGGTCGGGAGCGATCCGTCAAGTGAGGCGTCAGGAATCAGGCAGACAATGACTCATACGATTTGTTCCGGGGGAACGGAAACACACCTGTCAAGCCCTCGCAAGGACGATGGGTATGCTGATCCCCGACCGCTAACCGCTGACCGCTGTATTGGGAGGTATCTGATGATTGATGTACCGGGCATTTTTGCCTCAAACGTATTTAACGATGAAAAAATGCGCGTCAGACTGACGCAGGAAACCTACGCCGCCTTCCGCGAGAGCATCGAGAACGGCGCGCCGCTGAGCATCGAGGTCGCCAACGCCGTTGCCGACGCGATGAAGGAATGGGCGATCGAGAAGGGCTGTACCCACTATACCCACTGGTTCCAGCCGATGACCGGCATCACCGCCGAAAAGCACGACAGCTTCATCTCTCCGCACGCCGACGGTCACGTGATCATGGAATTCTCGGGCAGAGAGCTGATCAAGGGCGAGCCGGACGCTTCGTCCTTCCCCTCCGGCGGTATCCGCGCCACCTTCGAGGCGCGCGGCTATACTACCTGGGACCCCACCTCGCCTGCCTTTGTCAAGGACAACACCCTGTGTATCCCCACGGCGTTCATGTCCTATACCGGCGACGTGCTGGACAAAAAGACGCCCCTGCTGCGCTCGATGGATCGCATCAACCACGAGGCGGTGCGTATCCTGCATCTCTTAGGCAGAACCGATATCACGCGCGTTGACGCGACCGTCGGTCCCGAACAGGAATACTTCCTGATTGATAAAGAAATCTATAACCGCCGCAAGGATCTGAAATATACCGGGCGCACCCTCTTCGGCGCGCGTTCGCCCAAGGGACAACAGCTCGACGACCACTACTTCGGCGCGATCAAGCAGCGCGTCAAGGCGTTCATGACGGAGCTGGACGAGGAACTGTGGAAGCTGGGGATCTACGCCAAGACCGAGCATAACGAGGTCGCCCCGGCACAGCACGAGCTCGCCCCGATCTTCACCACCGTGAATATCGCCGCCGATCACAACCAGCTCACCATGGAGCTGATGAAGCGGATCGCCAGAAAGCACGGGATGGTCTGTCTGCTGCACGAAAAGCCCTTCAAGGGCGTGAACGGCTCCGGCAAGCACAACAACTGGTCGCTCTCCGCCAACACCGGCGAGAACCTCTTGAAGCCCGGGAAAAAGCCCGAAGAAAACACCCAGTTCCTGCTGTTTTTGACCGCCGTGATCACCGCGGTAGACGACTATCAGGATCTGCTGCGCCTTTCGGTCGCGACCGCCGGCAACGATCACCGCATGGGCGGCGATGAAGCGCCCCCCTTCATCATCTCGATGTTCCTGGGTGATGATCTCGAAGAGATCGTCGAAGCCATCATCAACCGCGAGGACGATGAATACGAGAGCCAGGGCAAGGTCATCATGAACACCGGCGCCGAAGCGCTGCCGGAGATTCGCAAGGATACCACCGACCGCAACCGCACCTCGCCCTTCGCCTTTACGGGCAACAAGTTCGAGTTCCGCGCGCTGGGCTCGGCGCTGAATATCTCCTGTCCCAACATCATGCTCAACACCATCGTCGCCGATGTGCTGTCGAGCTTTTCCGACGAGCTGGAGAAGGCGAGCGATATCGAAACCGCCGTCCGCAGGCTGATCCGCAAGCACCTCAAAAAGCACCGCCGCATCATCTTCAACGGCGACGGCTACACCGACGAGTGGATCGCCGAGGCGGAACAGCGCGGTCTGCTGAATCTCAAATCCACCCCCGAGGCGCTGAAAAAATATACCCTCAAAAAGAACCTCGACCTCTTCGAGCGCAATCATATCTTCAACGAAACCGAGGTCAGGGCGCGTCAGGAGATTTTGCTGGAAAACTACATCAAGATCATCGACCTCGAGGCGCTGACGATGCTGGATATGGCGAAGAAGGATATCTTCCCTGCCGTTTCGGCGTTCACCTGTAAGCTTGCCGAGACCATCGAACGCAAGCGCGGCGTCTCGGACGATATCCGCGTTGACGCCGAGGTCAAGCTGCTCTCGAAGCTCAGCGACCTGCTCGCCTCCTTCTCCGAAAAGATCGACGAGCTGGATTCGAAGGTCGGCGGCTCGATCGCCTATCGCAAGAACATCCAGAGTCACGCCGAATACTGCTGTAACGAAATGCTCAAGACGATGGATGAGCTGCGCGCGATCTCCGACGAGATGGAGATGTGCACCGCGTCCGAATACTGGCCCTACCCGAGCTACGGTCAGCTCTTGTTCAGCGTACAGTGACGGCTTGGTACTGCTCCTCTTTGTGGGATTGCCACAAAGGGGAAACCCTACGTTCCTGCCAAGCGGACGATCAAAAAGCTGTCATTCCGAGGCTCACCCCATGAGCCGTGGGAATCCCACAAAGGGGAAACCCTACGTTTCTGCCAAACGGACGATCACTGGTCGTCCCTACTGGTCACTGGCAACTGGCTACTTGCCACTAACAACGTTGCCGTGATCGAATACACAGGATCGGACACAAGCGTTCCTGCCAAGCGGACGACCACTGGTCGTCCCTACAAACTATCCACTAACCACTGACCACTAACCAACGAAACCCCACAAGGCATATGCCCTGTGGGGTTGTTTGTTGTGTCGGAAAATCATCGAATGTCCTTCACCAACGCCATTGAATATCCTTTGCCGCCTTCATCGAAAAACCTTCGCGAGGAAATTATAGTAGCTCTGTCCCCAGAAATCGGCGTCGTGACCGTAGCCTTCCACATAATCCGTCTGATTCTTGATGTTCATCTGATTGAGCACGTCGCGATAGTACAGCGTACAGTCGATGTTCCAGGGATCCTTGCTGCCGACGGTCAGATAGAGATAGATCGGGGTGTTCTCCGCTGTCGGCTGGGGAAAGGTCTCAAAGACGGGGGTGTTCCAGAAGGTACCCTTAAAATACTCGGTCGGGATCACGCCGGTATCGGGAGCGAAGCCGCCGATATAGCCGAATTTATCGAGCCAACGGAAGCCGGTACAAAGCGACTTTGCGCCGCCCTCGCTGACGCCGCCGACCGCCGCGTATTCCCTGCCCTTTTTGACGGGATAGTTCGCCTCGATATACGGCATGAGGTCAACGCCGGTCTCTTCGATCGCCTTGTCATAGATATAGCGCAGCTCTTCGTCGCTCTTGCTCTCCTTGTCGCTAAGCTTATCGGTATACATATCCATCCCGACCAGGATCTGGGGCACCGTAAGCCCCTGATGCAGCATATTGCCGTAGAGCAGCACGAGATACGAATCCTCGTGGATATGGGCGGTGTGATCGGCGCCGAAGCCGTGGAACACATAGGTCACGGGATAGGTCTGTGACGCATCATAGCCGGCAGGCAGGAGGATGTTGATCTGCTTGTTATCTCCGGCGACAGTCGAATAATAGGTCACGTCCTTGAGCAGGGTGCCGTAATCCACCCCGTCCTGTCTTTGGAACATCTCGGCGCCGACATCATAGCGGTTGGCGACCGCATAGGGATCGAAGCCCTCGGTTCCGGTCTGTGCGGCGCCCTTCGTTTCAGCCGCAGGCTGTGTATCGGCAGGGCTCTGTGAGGCCGCCGTGGGGGAATCGGCAGTTGACGCCTGATCCGTCCCCGTCTTTTGGGAACAGGAGGTCAGCAGAAGCGCGCCGATCATGAGTAAAGCCATCCATATCAATATCGTTTTTTTCATAGGAGCCTCCCTGATGTCAGAACGAAAGTGTGATCGTGACATTACCGTCGGATAAAAGCTGCGTCAGCGCCTCCGGCGTTTGATCGGTAATATGTCCGAGGCGCGTATACGCCCAGGTGTTGGCGCCGTAGAACACGACCATCTGATCGCCCGCATAGAGCATGATATCCCCGGCGGAGGTGGTGAGCTGTTCGTCGCTTTGGGGCAGCGTCATGCCGAGTGAGCCGACCTGCTCGAAGCCGCCGTACATAGACGTCCGGATGGTGATCGGATTCTCCTTTACCTTCTCATAAAGCGCGGCGACCGCCTCGTTATCCTCCCACGCGACCGTGACGGGCGTGTTGTTGATCGTCATTTGTAGCGTCATATCTTCTGCCTCCTGTTGTTGCGCCGATTGCGGCTGCTGCGGTTCTTCCGGCGACGATTGCGGTTCTTCCGGCGGCTGCGTCGCTGCCGGCGCCTGTGTGCTGACCGGCGCCGCTGTCGGGGACTGTGTCGCCGGGGCTGTCGGCGCCGAGGTCGGCCGGGCGGTTTCCTTCGCGGCGGCAGCGGTCGGGGTTGTCGGCTGAGCTGTCGGCGCGATTTTTTGATCGGTACCGCCGCAGGCGGTCACCGCCAACCCGATCACCGTCATCAGCAGGATCGCTGTCCATCTCCTGATCATCTTATCTTACCCGAAATAGCGATGGAAGAAAGCTTCCATCTTGTCAAAGGGGATCACGTCCATATTGTCGTACAAATCGGTATGCACCGCGCCCTCGATGAGCATCAGCTCCTTGTTATCGGCATACGGATTGTCCTTGATCATGTTGGCGTACGCGTCCTTGCCGAAATAGCAGGAATGCGCCTTGTCGCCGTGGATCACCAGCACCGCCGAGCGAATCTCGTTCGCGTATTGCAGGATCGGCTGGTTCATGAACGACAGACAGCCCAGGGTGTTCCAGCCCTCGTTCGAATTCAGCGAGCGCGCGTGATAGGCTCTGCCCTTGTAATACGCGCTGTAATCCTTGACGAAGAAGGGCATCTCGTCGGGGACGGGCAGCTCGACGCAGCCGCCGCCGCGGGAGTAAGCGCCGTTTCTGTATTCCTCGGTGCGGAGGTTGTTCAGCGCGGTCTTTTTCTCATAGCGCTGTGCTTCGCTGTCCTCGCTGTCAAAATAGCCGTTCGCGTTGACGCGCGTCATATCATACATGGTCGAGGCGACGGTCGCCTTGATGCGCGTATCAAGCGCGGCGACATTCAGCGCCATACCGCCCCAGCCACAGATGCCGATGATTCCGATTCGCTCGGGATCGACGCGCTCCTGTACGGACAGGAAATCCACCGCCGCCTGAAAATCCTCGGTGTTGATATCGGGAGACGCCATATACCGGGGCGTGCCGCCGCTTTCGCCGGTAAAGCTCGGATCGAACGCAATCGTCAGAAAGCCCCTTTCCGCCATCTGCTGGGCATACAGCCCGGAGCACTGTTCCTTGACCGCGCCGAAGGGGCCGCATACCGCGATCGCAGGGAGCTTGTCCCCGGCGTCCTTGGGTTCATACAGATCCGCCGCGAGGGTGATCCCGTAACGGTTGATAAAGGTCACCTTGCGGTGATTGACCTTGTCGCTTTTCGGGAAGGTCTTATCCCATTCTTGTGTTAACACTAACTCTGCCGGTTTCATCATGATGCTGTTCCTCCATTCATGTGTCGAATCAAATAATCTAAATGATCTACCTTTTTCTGTGTCCGGTGCATTTCATCCATCAAGCCGCACCGACATACCCTCAAATGCTTTTGCAGCGCGTCGGTCTGACCGGCTTCCTCCAGCCGTCGGGCAACCGCGATCTCGTCCTGAGACAGACCGATCCCGGTCAGCAGCTCTGTCAGCGATTCATTCAAGAAATCCACCGTCCTTTTTTCTTGGTAACTTTATCATAGCATATTGATTTTGATTTCGCTAATGGTTATAATGAATATCAAGATATAACGATTTGGAATATCATAAACCGCCCTACAACACGGATACCGGAGGTAAAATCATGGAAATACGTACCCTGCGCTACTTTCTCGCCGTCGCGCGAGAAGAGAACATGACCAGAGCGGCACAGCTCCTGCACGTTACCCAGCCGACCTTATCCAAAGCCCTGCGGTCGCTGGAGGAGGAGCTGGGGAAAAAGCTCTTTGAGCGCCACAGCTTCAGTATCTCGCTGACCGACGAAGGGATGCTCCTGCGCGACCGGGCGGAGGACCTGGTGAGGATGGCGGACAAGATCGAGCGCGAATTCCTCACGCTGGACGATATCGCCGGCGGCGACCTGTACCTGGGACTCGGCGAATCCTTTCAGATCCGCTACCTCGCGCGCGCGATCCGCTCGCTGAAGGCCCTTTACCCGAAGCTCAACTATCATATCACCAGCGGCGATACGGAGCAGGTCACCGAAAAGCTCGATAAGGGGCTGCTCGACTTCGCGGTGATCTGTGAGACGCCGGATCAAAAGAAATACCATTCCCTTGCCTTTCCCGAGCCGGATGTCTGGGGCGTCGTCATGCCGTGTGACTGTGCGCTGGCTCAAAAGGAAGCCGTCTGTGCGGAGGATCTGGTCGGGCTGCCGCTGTTTTGTTCTCAACAGTCGTGGCAGAACGATATTCCGCGGTGGGCAGGCGACCGGATGAGCGCGCTCCGGCTCGAGGGCTCCTTCCGCCTTGCGTACAACTCGTCGATCTTTGTCCGGGAGGGGCTGGGCTACCTGCTGACCTTCGACCATCTGGTGAACACTTCGAAGGAAAGCGGACTGACCTTCCGACCGCTCTCGCCGCGGCTGGAAACGAAGCTGTACCTGATTCGCAACAAGTACCAGACCTTCACCCCGATCGCGGAACGGTTTTTGACGCAGATTCAAGCCGAGCTTCATAGGGGTAGCGGTGGTTAGTAACAATTGTAGAGACGACCGGTGGTCGTCCGCCCGGCAGGAACGTTTCCGTCCGATCCTGTGTATTCGATCACAGCAACGTTCGGTGGTTAGATGAGTGACCGGTGGTTAGTAACAATTGTAGGGACGACCAGTGGTCGTCCGCCCGACAGGAACGTTTCCGTCCGATCCTGTGTATTCGATCACAGCAACGTTCAGTGGTTAGATGAGTGACCGGTGGTCAGTCAGAAATCAAAAAGCCTGATGACCGGTAAAGATCATCAGGCTTTCTGCTGTGATAAAGGAATATTCAGACTTGATTCTCAGGGCTTTTCGGGAGGAGCGCCGTGATCGGAGCCGCTCTGTTCACCGGGCTTGCCGGGAGGGGTATCGCCGCCCCGGGAGGTGCCGGTGGATACCACCGCGATCGCCTGTCCCGTAGAAGCGGTGCCTGCCGTATACGCCGTGCCGTTGACATACAGGGTATGACCGTTGAGGTCGATGCTGTCGGCGTCACAGGTCAGCGAGGTGATGTAGCTGTCGGCGGTCAGCGTCCACTTGGCGCCGCCGCTGAGCGCGACATAGACCTCTCCTGCCTGACCGCTGCTGTTGATCGCGCCGGAAAAGACGGAGCTGTCCGAGAGGGTGAGGTTGAGGTGAGATACCTCATCGACCAGCATATCGCCGTTGATCGTCTGCTGCTTGGCGCTCAGGTTGACCTGACCGCCGTTGCTGCCCTCGCTGCCCCAGCCTGCCGCCGCCGCGCGCAGGAAGTAACCGTCGGGATCGTTGTTGACGATCGTCGCGCCGGTCAGCGCGATATCGGTCGCGGTGTTGTTGACAAAGAAGATATCGCCGTTCGCGTTGGTGAGCGTGCCGCCGTTCATCGTGAAGGACGAGGTGCCCTCCGCCGCGTCGCCGGACATACTCTGGTAGATCATGACCGCCTGGTACCAGCTTGACTTGTCGCTGTTCTTCTTGTTATTGTCGGCGTTGAGGGTGACGTTGTTCAGCGTAACGCTGTTCTTGCCCTCGACGACCACGCCCTGAGAGGCGGTGGAGGTCATCGCGGCGTTTGAAACAGTGATATCGGCGGTCGAGTAGATGACCGGTGAACCGGTGCCGGAGGTTGTATAGCTGCCGCCGTCTACGTTGACCGTGCCGCCGCCGCGGTCGGAGCGGATCGCCGCCGAGGAATTGCCCGAGGTGTTGATGGTGAGGTTCGAGGCGTTCATCGTGCCGCCGCCCGTCGTCATCAGGCCGCCGGAGCAGTTGCCGGCAGTTTCGATATACGAATCCTTGATATTGACGGTCGTGCCCTCGCCGTAGCTGAATACCGCGTTGGCGTGGCTGCCGTCCGTCTTGACGACCATGTCGCTCAGGTCGAGGGTACCGCCGTTGGTGGCAAAGATCGCGGCGTTATCGCCGTAAAAATCCGCTTCGTCATTTTGGGAGCTGTCGCCGGTCTTGACGACCTTCGTGTTGCGGTAGCTCGCCGTCTCGCCGTCCGCCGTGATCGCGTGCTCGCCGCCGGCGGAGTTTTCGATCGTGTTGTTGATCGTGATGTCGCTCTCAGAGAGCGCGGCTGCCGTTGCCGCGCCCGCGGTCGCGTCGGCTGATGCCCCGGTTGCGGCAACGGTCGGCTCAGCGGTGGTGATCGCGGTCGTCTGATCGGCGGTGCTGTTGCCGCCGCCGGAGCTGCTGCAAGCCGCGAGCGATACGGTCAGTAAAGCTGCTAACCCGATCGCCATTCCTTTTTGATAAAACTTTTTCATGGTATTACCTCCCGTCTGGTTTTTATACTAATCCTTGATAAAAGGTTTTTATTTAGGATTAGTATTATGTTGTCAATATCTTATCACGCGATATTGACAGCCATATGAACGCGATGTGAAAAACAGGTGAAAACCTCATACTAATACTAAGTAGCAATAAAAAAAGGGCGCTTCACTCAGCGAATGAAGCACCCTGACAGATAGCCTATGAAATTGGAACGGCTCTCATCATCGTGAGAAACAACCGCAGGCCCTGCTAGCGATCCTCCCGGAAGTAGGAGAGACCGAGCGCCTCGGGCGGCTGACTCTCGCGCTTGTTGCGCATGCTGTTGAAGATCAGCACGAGGACGGTGACGACGTAAGGCGCCATCTTGATGAGCTCCTGAGAGCTCATGTTCATCGGGATCAGCTGGTTGAGATAGTTGTGTACGATATACAGACCGCCAAAGAGAATCGAGCCGATAATCGCGAAATTCGGCTTCCAAACGGTGAAGATAACCAGCGCGATCGCGAGCCATCCGCGGTCGCCGAAGCCGTCGTTCGACCAAACGCCGCTGACATAGTCCATGACGTAGTACAAACCGCCCAGACCGGCGATCATGCTGCCGACGCAGGTAGACAGATATTTATAGCGCGATACGTTGATACCCGCCGCGTCCGCGGTCGCCGGATTCTCACCGACCGCGCGCAGGTTCAGACCGACGCGGGACCGCTTCAAAAAGAGCGATGCCAGGATCGCGACGATGACCGCGAGATACGCGAGGAAGCCGTAGGAGAGGAAGATTTCGCCGAACCAGCCCAGGTTCTGCGCGAAGGGGAGAGACGCTGAGAAGAATTTTGAGGTTGTGCTCAGGGTGATCGACGGTACATCCGCGCCGACGATCTTGATCAGCGAGCCGCCGAAGAAGTTGCCCAGCCCTACGCCGAAGGTGGTGATCGCCAGACCGGTCACGTTTTGATTGGCGCGCAGGGTGGTGGTCAGGAAGGAATAGAGCAGTCCGATCAGGAACGAGCCCAGCAGACAGCACAGCAACGGGATCGCGATCGCCCAAAACGGATTTGCCGCGCTCTTGTCGGGCAGGGAATTTTCATACATAAACGCGCCGATGACGCCCGAGATACCGCCGACATACATCACGCCGGGGATACCGAGGTTGAGGTTGCCGCTCTTTTCGGTGATAATCTCGCCGGTAGCGCCGTACAAAAGGGGGATGCCCTGCATCACCGCGCGATGGATAAACGATACGATCATTTCGTCTGAGCCTCCTTCGCGTGTGTTCTCTTGATACTGTAGTTGATAAAGAACTCGGAGCCGATGATGAAGAAGATGATGATACCGGTGATGATATCCGAGAAGGAGCTGTTCAGACCGAACACGGTCGAAATTTCCAGCGCGCCCTTCTCCATAAAGACCAGCAGCAGCGACGTCAAGACCATGAACAGCGGATTAAACTTGGCAAGCCACGACACCACGATCGCGGTGAAGCCGCGGCCGGCGGCGGTGTTGGGGGTAATGGTATGGTCGGTACCCGATACCAGCAGCATGCCGGCTACGCCGCACAGGGCGCCGGAAATCAGCATGGTGCGAATGATCACCTTTTTGACGTTGATACCGGCGTATTTGGCGGTATTGATGCTTTCGCCGACGACGGCGATCTCATAGCCCTGCTTGCTGTTGTTCAGATAAAAATACATCAGCACCGTCAGTACCGCGACGATCAGGATGTTCAGCAGATAGCCGTACCGATCAATCGACGGGGGCAGCTCCAGCCAGCCGGCATGGTTATCGACGTTGATGGTATTGATGACGTTATTGCCCTTGTTGGAGGACCAGATATAGGTGAAGTAAGAGACGAGCTGGATCGCGATGTAGTTCATCATCAGGGTAAAGAGGGTTTCGTTCGTGTTCCAGAACGCCTTGAAGATCGCCGGGATCACGCCCCAGATCGCGCCGCACAGGATGCTGACCACGATAACCAACAGCAGTACGACGGGAGCCGGCAGCGAATGCCCGAGCAGCAGCATAACCGCCGTCGCGCCCAAGCCGCCGATCAGCACCTGTCCCTCGGCGCCGATATTCCAAAAGCGCATCTTGAACGCCGGGGTAACCGCCAGCGAGATACAAAGGAGGATCGCGACGCCCTGCAGCAGCGCCCAAACGCGGCGCGGGGAGCCGACCGCGCCCTGGATCATGGTGGCGTAAAGCTGGATCGGATTATCGTCGGTGAGCAGGATGATAATCACCGCGCAGATAATCAGCGAGGCGACAACCGCCGCGATACGGATCAGCCAGCTTTTCCATACCGGAAGATCGGTACGCTTCACGATATGAAACGGCTTTTCATGGGTGCTTCTTTCTTTTGCCGAGGTCATGACGCGTCAGCCTCCTTTCTTTCTGTTCGCAGATTTGTCATCATCAGACCGACTTCCTCCTTGGTGGCGGTTTTGCCGTCCACCACGCCGTTGAGCTTGCCGCCGCACAGCACCGCGATCCGGTCGCACAGCGCCAGCAGCACGTCCAAATCCTCGCCGACATAGATGACGGCGACGCCCTTCTTCTTCTGTTCATTCAAAAGTCGGTAGATGGTATATGAGGTGTTGATATCGAGACCGCGCACCGCGTACGCCGCCATCAGCACCGTCGGATCGGAAGCGATCTCTCGTCCGACAAGCACCTTCTGGACGTTACCGCCCGAGAGCTTGCGGACAGGGGTATTGAGGCTGGGGGTGACGACCTCCAGCTCTTCCTTGACCTTTGACGCAAGCTGACGCGGCGTCTTGCGGTCGGTAAAGGGCAGGCGCCCCTTTTCGTAGGAGCGGAGCATCATGTTATCGGTCATGCCCATCGCGCCGACCAGTCCCATGCCCAGCCGATCCTCGGGCACGAACGAGAGCGCGACGCCCATCCGCTTGATGTCGGAGACGGATTTGCCGAGAAGCTGGTGCCGTGTCCCTGTATCGGGCTCGATATATTCGATCGAGCTGCCGCTTTCGGCGTGCTGGAGCCCGGCGACCGCCTCAAGAAGCTGCTTCTGACCGGAGCCGGAGATACCGGCGATGCCTAAGATTTCGCCGCCGTACGCTTCTAAGGATACATCGTCCAGCGCGGTCACGCCGTACCTGTCCAGACAGGTCAGGTGATCAATCCGCAGCCGAAGCGCCTTGTGCTCTACCGCGGGACGCTCGATATCCAGCTCGACCTTCTGACCGACCATCATCTCGGTCAGCGACTGGACAGACGCGTCCTTTGTCTCGACGTCGCCGATATACTCGCCCTTTCTCAGGATGGCGACGCGGTCGGAGATCGCGAGCACCTCGTTGAGCTTATGGGTGATGATGATGATGGACTTGCCGTCCTTTTTCATGTTGCGCAGGACAGCAAAGAGCTTGTCTGTCTCCTGCGGCGTCAAAACGGCGGTCGGCTCGTCGAGAATCAGGATGTTGGCGCCGCGGTACAGCGCCTTGACGATCTCGAGCGTCTGCTTCTGTGACACGGTCATGTTGTAGACCTTCTTCTTCGGATCGACGTCAAAGCCGTAGCGGTCACAGATTTCGGTAATCGCCTTGGCGATCTCCTTGGCGCCGCCGGTGGTCTTTTTGTCCATCCCCAGCGCGACGTTCTCGACAGCGGTAAAGACCTCCACGAGCTTGAAGTGCTGATGAATCATCCCGATCCCGAGCGCATAGGCGTCCTTGGGAGAGTTGATGAAAACCTCGTTGCCGTTGACCAGTATCTGACCGGCGTCCTGATGGTAGATGCCCGAGAGCATATTCATCAGCGTGGTCTTGCCGGAGCCGTTCTCGCCCAGCAGCGAAAGGATTTCGCCGCTCATGATATCCATCGAGACGTCCTTGTTCGCTACAACCTTGCTGCCGAACGCCTTGGTGATATGGCGCAGGCTCACGGCAGGTGTTTGTTTATCCAATGTTGAACCCCCTCAAATATACTGAATAATGAAAAATGAATAATGAATAATGTCGGGAAACGCCGAAGCGTTTTGAATTCGTATTGGGTGATCACTTTACTATCAATGGGTGCGGGTATCCCGCCCTTCACTATTCACTATTCACTATTCACTATTCACTATTCACTTGAACGATAAACTACATAAAGGGAAGCCGAAATCTCAGCTTCCCTTTATATACAGTTGGTTAATCTTAGAACTTCTCGTTCAGCAGGGTGATGCCGTCGATTCTCAGATCGAAGTAAGGAGCGGAGCGATACTCGGACTCGTGGAAGTAGCCGTCGGAGATAACGTTGGTATCGCCCTGATACGCCTCGTCGGTATCGACGTCAGCCTTGTACTCGGTCAGCGTCTTGCCTTCTACGGTGAACGCGGCGGTATCGAACACATGAACCTTGCCGGCCTCGAGATCCTTCTTGACCTCTTCGATCTTCGCGGAAGTGCCGGGAGCGGCAGCCTTGTCGTTGACCTCGGTCAGCGCGACGGAGCCGGTCGCCAGGGTGCCTGTCCAGTCAGCGTCGATCTTCTCGCCGTTCATGGCAGCCTTGATCGCATACTCGAG
>CADBUN010000045.1 GCA_902797825.1 uncultured Ruminococcus sp.
CCAGCCTGCCTGCGCCCTCCGCCTTGTTCTGCGAAATTCTCCGCTAATATCTTTTTAAAGCTTTTTATTGCTACTTAGTATTAGGCGAAGTCTGAATGATACCATGCCATGATGGGATATGGACAGGAGGGGTTATCGTGACAGAAAAAGAATATCGTTCCTCGATTGAGGCAATACTTTTTGCAGCGGGTGATCCCGTAGAATTAAAGCGACTCTCCGAGGCGCTGGAGCTCCCCGAGAGCGCGGTACAGACGCAGCTGGATATCCTGGCGGACGAGTATGCCGCGATGGAGCGCGGTATCACCATCATCCGCCTTAACGACAGCTATCAGATGGTATCCGTCAAGCAGTTTGCTCCTCAGGTGCGCAAGGCGATGGATCTCAGGCGCAATATACCGCTGTCACAGGCGGCGATGGAGGTGCTTGCCGTCATCGCGTATAACCAGCCGGTGACCAAGAGCTTTGTCGAACAGGTGCGCGGCGTGGATTGTTCCGGCGTAATCGGCTCTCTTACCAATAAAGGACTGATTGAAGAAAAAGGGCGGTTGGAGCTGCCCGGCAGACCGCTTTTATACGGTACGACCGATCATTTCCTGCGATGCTTCTCCATTCGATCGCTCGATGAGCTTCCGCCGATTCCGAAGGATGAGGATAAGGGAGACCGGGGCAAACAGCTCAGTATTTTTGAGGACGAAAATACGGAGAAAGAGAAAAATGAAGAACAGCCGGAAGTTACCGGCGATGATGAAGTCAGCGGTACGGTCGAAGAGATCGTCGCCCAAGCCGTAGAGGGATCATAGATTGATTATCCTGTATATCATACTCGGTATTCTGCTTTTGGTGTTTCTGATTTTGTTGATCAGAATTCAGGTGTTTGCCACCTATTCAGAGACACTGACGCTTACGCTGAAGGTGCTTTTCTTCAAGCTTCAGCTGCTTCCTCCTGTCGAGAAGAAGGAGAAGAAGCCGAAGAAAGAAAAGCCAAAGCCGAAGAAACCCAAAAAGGAAAAGCCGAAGGAAGAGAAAGAAGAAAAGAAGAAAAAACCTTCGTTCCTGACGAAGCTCAAGCAAAAGAGGGGTTTGAGCGGTCTGCTCTCGCTCTTTACCGCAGCGGCAAAAATTGCTTTAGGTATGCTCAGGCAAATTATTTCACATATCGTGATCAAAAAGCTTGACGTCGGTATTAGGCTGTCGGGTGAAGATGCGGCTCAGGTTGCGTTGAACTACGGCAAGGTCTGTTCCTCGCTGTATCCTGCGGTCAACGTCATTGTCTCCGCGACCGTATGTAAGCATTACAACGTCGCCGTAGAGCCCGTATTTGATCCGGATCGTAAGACCGAGGTATATGCGGATGTACATTTGTACTTAAGACCTATCTTTGTCGTCGGCGCTGCGATCAAGGCAGGGATAAAGCTCTTGATCGTCAGGATCAAGTTTTAATCTGTTATAAGAATAGAATTCATCATAGATGACTGTATTCAGAAAGAAAAAGGAGATGTAACTATGAGCGATCATCCGATCAACAGTTTAATGGACACTTCCATGAAAAAAATCAAGGAGCTGATTGATGTCAATTCCATCATCGGCGATCCGATCACCACTCCCGACGGTACCACGATTATCCCGATCTCGAAGGTTACCTACGGATTTGCGTCCGGCGGCTCCGATCTGCCCACCAACAAGGAGAACCGCGAGTGCTTCGGCGGCGGCTCCGGCGCGGGCGTTACCATCCAACCGGTAGGCTTTTTGAGCATCATGAAGGGCAACGTCAGGTTTATCCCGATCGAAAAGTACGACGGCGCTGCCGATCGTATCGTCGGCATGATCCCCGAGGCGTTCGATAAGATTTCTTCTTTTATGAATAAGGATAAGACCAATAAAACCGATCTCGAAACCGATATCGACAGCTTCGAAAAATAATATCGCTATGGCAAGGCAGAGGCTTCGCCGCTTGCATTGACGATCAACCGCTGTTTTTCATAACATATCCGCGTCCTGCATAGACTGTACCGGGTGATTTGATGAAAAAGCTCTTATGTGCGGTTATGATAGTCATTGTCCTGATAGTGTCGGCGCCGGTGATATCGGCTGCCGAAGTCGAAACCTACGCCGCTGCCTTTGCGTTATACTGTCCCGATAACGGGGAGTTGCTGTTATCGGAGAATGCCGACCGAGAGCTTCCGATGGCGTCAACGACCAAGATCATGACGACGGTGCTCACGCTTGAAGCAGCCGCGCAGGATAACCGCGTGATAGAATTCACCGACGAGATGACCGCAGAGGGCAGCTCCATGTACCTCAAAAGAGGGGAGAAGGTCACCCTGTACGATCTTGCTGTCGGGATGATGATGCAGAGCGGCAACGACGCGGCAAACGCCGCTGCGTTGGCGCTTAGCGACAGCTATGAGCATTTTGCCGCTTTGATGAATGAAAAAGCGCGTCAGCTCGGCATGAAGCATACGCATTTTGTCACGCCGAACGGATTGGATGATGACGATCATTATTCGACCGCCCGTGATATGGCTTTGCTGATGGATTACGCCATGCGAAATGAGGATTTTGCCTATATCACCGCCCAAACGTCGATGGAAGTACACTTCGTCTATCCGGCGGATAAATTCGTGACGTATCCGAACCACAATAAGCTGCTGCGGATGGATAAGGACTGCATCGGCGGTAAAACCGGTTATACGGATCAAGCCGGTCGCTGTCTGGTGACGGCGGCAAGGCGTGACGGGATAACGCTGATCGCCGTGACGCTTGACGACCGTAACGACTGGAAGGATCATATTGCGCTGTATGATGAAGGCTTTGCGCGTTATGAGAGGATTACCGTTGGGAATGACAGCGTCGTTTTGGATGTTGTCGGCGGTGTACAGGACGCGGTGAAGGCTTCGGCGGCTGAGGCTTCGGTCGTGATCCCAAAGGGCTCGCCTGAACTGACAAAGCGTGTGTGCTTACCGGCGTTTGTGTATGCTCCCGTCGAAGCTGGCGAAAGGCTTGGTACGATCGAGTATTCTCTTCAGGATAAAGTGCTGATCGAATTGCCGCTGACAGCGGACGAGAGCGTCGGTTATCTTAATCAAAAAAGAAGTATCATCAACTATATAAAGGATTTATTACATTGGCACAGTTAGTCAGATTACAGAAGATGCTCGCTGACTGCGGCGTGGCGTCACGCAGGAAAAGTGAAGAATTAATCGCGGCAGGCAGGGTGCGTGTGAACGGCAGAGTCGCTCAAATCGGCGATAAGGTTGATCCGTATCACGATAAGGTCTACGTCGGCAAACGCCGTGTGACCGGTACCGCAAAGCCCAAGCTGCGCTATCTTATGCTCAACAAACCGCGCGGCGTGCTCACGACCATGAGCGATGAACGCGGTCGTAAATGCGTCGCCGACCTGATTCGGGATATTGACGTCCGTCTGTATCCTGTCGGCAGGCTGGATCGCGACAGCGAGGGGATGCTCTTGATGACCAATGACGGCGCCTTCGCCAATCATATCATGCATCCCAAGAAGCACGTGAATAAGGTCTACCGCGTGACCGTGCGACCGAATATTACGGATGAACAGGTCGCAAAGCTCGAAAGCGGCGTTGTCATTGACGGCAGAAAAACCGCCCCGGCACAGGTGCGCGTTGTGAGCCGTGATAAGGATGGGGGACGCTGCGTCCTTGAGATAGTAATCCGAGAGGGAAGAAACCGCCAGATTCGCAAGATGTGTGACGCGGTGGGGCTGGAGGTCGCGCGCCTGAAGCGTACCGCGATCGGCGGCGTTAAGCTCGGCGGACTGCGCTCCGGGATGTACCGTGATTTGACTGAGCTTGAGATACGCAAGCTCAGCGCCGATCCGAATCCGAGCGAGAATTATTTTGAATGATACAGAATAGAGAGAAAACGATGTTAGTAGTCAAACCCGATCCGAAAAATGAACAGAATGAACAAAAGGCGTTGAACGCCTTTTTGGATGACGTACCCTGCGGCTATATCCGCTTTCATCATTACGGCTATATCCTTGTGGTGGACGAGCTGCTGCCGCTGCCGGAGGATCCAAAGAAGATGGATAAAAGTATTTACGGTATCCTCGATACGATCATCCGCGCGCTGGGCTCCTACGGGCTGAATCACAGCTGTTATTATCTCGAGAGTGAGAACCCCTTGCTCTTTGAGACGCTCGGGGTGCTTCGTTTCTCGATGAAGGACGGAAAGATGAAAAGTGATCTCTCCAAGATACTGAATCATTCGCATGAACACTGACGAATTGGCGGCTCTCTGAAAAAAGAGGGCTGTTTTTTTCGCGTTTTTCTTGCTATTTTTTTCGTTTTGTAATATAATATAAAATGAAGTAATTTGTGGTAGTTTTTCGATCATCGTGAAACTATCTTAACAGGGGGAATGTTTGTGGGTACTGAAAAGTATTCATCCTACGATGTGCTGAACGCCTTGTTTGACGAAGGCAGCTTCAGCGAGACCGACGCCTATCTCAAGAGCGCCGGCGGTGAAGCAGAGGCGGTGACCGGCTTCGGTACCGTTGATGGCGTACCGGTGTTCGCGTTCGCACAGAACGTCGATGTCTGCGGCGGCGCGATGAGCAAGGCACAGGCGAAGAAGATCACCAAGCTGTATCAAGCGGCGCTGAAAACCGGCGCACCTGTCGTCGGCTTCTATCATTCGATCGGCGGCAGACTGGAGCAAAAGTATGAGATGCTTTCTGCCTACGGCGATATTTTGAGAAAATCAACTAAGCTCAGCGGCGTTGTACCGCAGATTTCGGTTGTCCTCGGCAACTGCCTGGGCACCTCTGCGCTGATCGCTGCCGCGGCTGATTATGTGATTATGGAGAAGGAGGCGAAGCTGAGCGTCAATACGACCGGCGAAAAGGCTTGTTGCCAATGCAATCTCCGCAGCGGTATGGCTTCCTTTGTCTGTGAGGGATATTTGTCCTGTGTGGATCAGGCGAAGAAGCTGCTCGGCTATTTCCCTGCCAATAACCTGGAGCCTGCTCCTGCCTTCGAGACGGTTCCTTCCTATGCTGCGCCTGATAAGCTTCCGAAATACTTTGCGGATGATAACTCGCTGCTTTGTGTCGGTGGCGGCTACGGTGAGCCCGTATGTACTGCGTTCGGAAGGGTGAACGGTTCTCCTGTCGGTATCGTGGTGACCAAGGGCGGTACCATCTCGTCGGATGGCGCAAAGAAGATCATGAAGCACGTCCGCTTCTGTGACGCGTTCTCGATCCCGGTGATTACGATCGCTGACGCCGAAGCGTTTGACTCCTTAAGCGACGCTTCAAAGCTCGTGTCGGTCTATGCCGAAGCGACCGCGCCTAAGATCGCGCTGATTTCCGGCACCGCTGTAGGCGCTGTATATATTGCGCTGGCAGGTTCCGCTTCCGGAGCCGATCTGGTTTATGCGCTGCCCGATGCGGTTGTATCGCCCGTAGCGCCCAAGGCGGCTGCGTTCATCCTCGACGACAGTATCGCCAACGCGCCTGTTGCCGAGCAGGAAGCTCTTGCGGCGGCATTCGTCAAGGCAAATCTTTCCGCGGTCAAGGCTGCCGAGGACGGCTATGTGGACGATATCGTCGAAGCCGAAGGGCTGCGTGAGAAGATGATCGCTGCGCTTGATATGCTGTCGAGCAAGCGTGTATCGACCTTACCGAAGAAACATACCACCAAGATTTAATACAGGGGGATCATAATATGAAGAATCTGAGAATTACCGTAAACGGCGTAGCCTATGATGTACAGGTAGAAGAATTAGGCGCTGACGCTTCTGTCGCCGCAGCTCCCGCACCTGCCAAAGCCGCCGCACCCGTCAAAGCTGCTCCTGCCAAGAAGGCAGCAGCCGGCGCCGGCGAGAAAGTCGCCGCACCGATGCCCGGTACCATCGTATCCGTTAACGTTTCCGACGGTCAGTCTGTCAAGAAGGGCGACGTTCTCGTTGTGCTCGAAGCGATGAAGATGGAGAATGAAATCAAGGCTCCCAACGACGGTACGATCACCTCGGTCGCGGTCAGTAAGGGCGAAAGCGTCGATACCGGCGCTACCCTCGTGACCATAGGCTGATAAGCTGAGGAGAGTAAGACTATGAGCAAGAAGATTTTAGTAACCGAGACAGCCCTGCGTGACGCCCACCAGAGCCTGATCGCGACGCGAATGACAACGGAGGAGATGCTGCCGATCCTCGATCAGATGGATCAGATCGGCTATTATTCCTTAGAGTGCTGGGGTGGCGCGACCTTTGACAGCTGTCTGCGGTTTTTGAATGAGGATCCGTGGCAGCGCCTGAGAACCATCCGCGAGCATTGTAAGAACACGAAGCTCCAGATGTTGTTCCGCGGTCAGAATATGCTGGGTTACCGCCATTATGCGGACGATGTTCTCGAATATTTTGTACAACGCAGCGTAGCCAACGGTATTGATATCATCCGTATCTTTGATGCGCTGAATGATATCAAGAACCTGCAGGTCGCTATCAAGGCGGCAAAGAAGGAGGGCGCTCACGCCCAGGTAGCCATCAGCTACACCACCGGTCCCGTCTTTACCGACGAGTATTATGTGGAGTATGCGAAGCGCATTGCCGACGCCGGCGCGGATTCGATTTGTATCAAGGATATGGCGGCGTTATTGACGCCCTATAATACCGAAAAGCTCGTCAGAGCGATCAAATCCGCTGTTGATCTGCCGCTGCAGCTGCATACCCATTATACCTCGGGACTGGCTTCCATGTGCCTGATGAAGGGCGTCGAAGCCGGCGTGGATATGATCGACACCGCGATCTCTCCGCTGGCGCTGGGTACCTCTCACGCGCCGACCGAGAGTATGGTTGCCGCTTTCATGGGGACGGAATATGATACCGGTCTGCGGTTGGAAGCTTTCACGCCGATACGCGATTACTTCATGACGCTGCGTGAAAAGTATATCAAATCCGGACTGCTGGATCCCAAGATGCTTGCGACCGACGCAAAGGCGCTGATCTATCAGGTGCCCGGCGGTATGCTGTCGAACCTGCTTTCGCAGCTGAAACAGGCAGGTAAGGAGGATCAGCTCACCAAGGTGCTTGAGGAGGTACCGCGCGTGCGTGAGGACAGCGGTTATCCGCCGCTCGTTACCCCGACCTCACAGATCGTCGGTACACAGGCGGTGTTCAACGTTATCACCGGC
>CADBUN010000046.1 GCA_902797825.1 uncultured Ruminococcus sp.
GCGAGTGACGCAGGCATACTGTCGTATGTCAAGGAGCTCAACAAAGCTATGCGGAATTTATCGCAATAGATGATAAAGGTTTTTATTATGGATTAGTATCAAAATATCCGAAGCAGCAAAAAGCCGTAACGACCGAAATCGTTACGGCTTTCTTATCGAGATTAACGATAGGGGATGCTGTCGAGCTTGAGCTCGTCGTTCTCGTAATAGGTCATATAAATATCGTTGCCGACGTAGACACAGCGGTTGACCGCGTCATAGGCGGTCTTTTCGTAGGCGCTTTCCACCAGCTTATCGCCCTGGATGCGGAAGTTGAGCACACCGCCGTAGGTTTCTTCCTCAAAGACATACTCCATCTTCTGAGAGTCGAAGTGCCCCCAGTGTTCAAAGTTCATCGGCATAACGTAGTCGTCGCGGTCGGGGTTATAGACCAGCGCCTTGGGGTTGGTCTGAACCTCGGAGTAACAGCTCAGATATGACTTGCTGTCCAGCACGCGGGGATTCCGCTTATCGCTGATATCAAAGAGTGCGAGCTTGACGCCCTCCTGAACCTCCAGCAGGTTATCCGTCTCTTTTTCGGTATGATAACCGATGCCGAGCAGCTTATCCTTTCCGACCGGTACCAGCATCGTCGAGAAGCCGGTGATCTTTACCTCGCCGTTGATCGCCGGCGAGGTGGGATCGCTCAGGTTGATGATAAACAGAGGATCGGTCTCTTCATAGGTGATAACATATGCCATATCCTCGAGATAGCGCACCGACCGGATGGTCTCGTTCCACGCAAAGCCCGTCAGCGCGCCGATGGGCTCGAGCGCTTCATCCAGGACATAGAGGTTGTTGACGTCCTTTGTTCCGTCATAGGAGCTCGTCGCCACACGCAGGTTGCCGTTATACTCGTCGAGCGAGTAGCGGTCGTTGATCCATCCCTCCACCTTGGTGTAGGCGGAGAATTCGATCCCCTCGTTCAGATCAACCTTCAAAATCTGAGAGTCGGCGTTTGCCGACCAGATATCGCCGCCGCTCCTCCAGACGGTGGAGTAGAGGTACAGATGATCCTCGTTACAGTAGATATCGTCCACGCCGCCTAAGATCGACTTGCTCTCGGGCTGGGCGGTATGATCGAGCGTATTAAGGGAGCTGAATACCAAAAAGCTCTCTTCGACATTCTCGGCAAAGGAATAGATGCTCTCGGCGGGAAGCGGCGTAGGCTCGTCTCCGCGACCGCAGACGGGAATCATCCTGTCGTCATAGGGCTTGTAGGAGGTGACGGTATAGAGGTTGTCGCCGATCAGGCGGCTCGATTCGTAGCCGCCGCTCTGCGTCAGGCTGTCGATCAGGGTGATGTGATTGATATCGCTGATATCATAGACCTGTACATAGGTGGTGTAGCCGGTAAGGGTGACATTAAATTGATCACACAGGGCGATCAGTCGGTCGCCGCGCAGGTAGAATTCCTTTATCGAGGTGCCGTAGCCGTAGAAGGCTTCATAATCAAATGCCGCTTCATCCTTAGTCGCCTCTGTCTTTCGCGTGCTGACATCAATCGTGGCGACAGATTTACTATGTTTTCCCTGTGCCGTGAAGATCGTGATCTTATGCCCGTCCCAGGCGCCGCTGTCCGCACAGTAAATATATTTGCCGTCGGTCTTGATGATGTCGGCTTCGCTGACGCCCTCGACCTGCTCGTAGGTCTCGCTGTGGCGCTGACCTTCGGCAGAAGCGGCGTCCGTCTTGGCGTCTGAGGCAGCGCCGGCGTTGCCTTTGCCGGCAGAGCGATCCTCCGACGATTTATCGCCGTCGAGGGAAAGCTTTTGGTTGCCGCTGAGCAGTCCGATCAAAAAGTCGGTGAACCAGTTGGACTTATTCTGCTTGCGCAGGTGATTGACCTCATTCCTGATCTGGTTGTAGCCGGTGAACTGTTTGAGCGACATACCGCCGGGCAGGCTGAGTCCGCGCGGAAAGCCGGAAAAGCCGTTCGTTACGAGACTGAGGATCAGCGTCGCCACCAGTAAGGCAGCGATGATCGAAAGCCCGATTTTTAAGCCCTTACGGTTTTTCTTGGGCGGTTCGGGCTGAGCCGGCTGAGCGGATTCCTGCAAAAGCGCGCCGTCGGGGTTCATTCCGGCGTTGAGCTCGACGGTGTTGCCCTCTTCGGAATCGGCTTCCCCTGCGTTTGCCTCGGCAGGCTTCGCTTCAACGGCATTGGTTTCGATGGGCTTCGCTTCCGCGGCGTTGGCTTCCGTCGTCTCTTCGGGCGCGTTTGCGCCGCCGTTTTCTATGGTGTCCTTGATAGGATTTTGATCGTTGTTCATCGTATCACTCCATAATCCGTTTCCCTGTTCCATGCGCACGGGCGCAAAGATAACATGAGATTTTTATGAGTCCAGTATAACATAAAACAACAGTGTTTGTATACCCTTTTGAAAAAATTCCTGATAATTTCCCAACTGTTTTTGTCAAATGTGACAAATTTCGCGTGTAAAGCTTGTATAATAAAGACAGTCAACGTGATACCGCGAGATATGTGTCCCCGTGATAGAATACGCAATGCTGTGACAGACTTTGACATAAGGAGGGATTTCGATGAAAATAGCCGAGCTGAGGATCCAAAACACCGCCGCCAACGGCTTCGACGTCAGTTGGCGCCTGTCCGAGGGGGACCAGTCCTCCTATGACCTGTTCCTGATCGAGGGCGGCGCGATCATCGAGCGCGTCAGGAGGTCGGGCGATCGGATGAGAGCCACCCTGCATACGATCGCCGAGCCGATGAAGGAATACGCGCTGCTGTTGACGGTGCGCAGCGGCAGTCGGCTGGACGCGGTACGGACGGGCTTTTGTACCCAAAGGGACGCTACGGTGAACCAGCGGACGTCTTATACTAAGTAGCAATAAAACACTTTAATATCTATTGCGGAGAATTCCGCATAACTGCGTTGTCAGTCTTGACAGGCGCCAGC
>CADBUN010000047.1 GCA_902797825.1 uncultured Ruminococcus sp.
GCGAGTGACGCAGGCATACTGTCGTATGTCAAGGAGCTCAACAAAGCTATGCGGAATTTATCGCAATAGATGATAAAGGTTTTTATCGAGGATTAGTATAAGATTGCCACGGAGCGCATTTCAGATTGTCATTGCGAGGAGGAACACGGTTCCGACGCGGCAATCTCACCCTTACCCTTTGTGCCCCTCGCAATGACGATTTTGAATAAAACGAAAGTTTCCGTAAAGCAAAAAAGCCCACCGCTTTCGCGATGGGCTCGGATCAGCCTGATAATCAGTTGGTGATGGTCATCTCGGTGTCCTTATCGAAGATATGGATACGCTCGAGATCAAAGGCAACGTCAACATAGTCGCCGGGCTTCGCGGTGGAGGTGGGCTCTACGCGCGCGGTGACCTGGGTGCCGCCGATGTTGACATACAGATAAATCTCTGCGCCCATCAGCTCGGTAACGACAACGTTCGCGTTGATGACGCCGTTGCGATCCTTGCACTTCTCGAGGAACTCGGGCTCATCGTGGATATGCTCGGGACGGATACCGAAGCGAACTTCCTTGCCGACGTAGGGCTCGAGAACGCCGTTCTTGTTCTTCGACTCGGGGAGGACGACGGTATACTCGTCGAACTTGAGGGCGAACTTGCCGCCTTCCTTGACGAGGGTAGCGTCCAAGAAGTTCATCTGCGGAGAGCCGATGAAGCCTGCAACGAACTCGTTGCAGGGCAGATCATACAGATGCTGAGGGGTATCGACCTGCTGGATGAAGCCGTCCTTCATAACGACGATACGGGTACCCATCGTCATCGCCTCAGTCTGGTCATGGGTTACATAGATAAAGGTGGTACCGAGCTTCTGATAGAGCTTGGAGATCTCGGTTCTCATGTTAGCGCGGAGCTTCGCGTCGAGGTTCGACAGCGGCTCGTCAAGCAGGAATACCTTCGGATCACGGACGATCGCGCGACCGAGCGCGACACGCTGTCTCTGACCGCCGGAGAGAGCCTTCGGCTTTCTGTCGAGGTACTGTTCAATACCGAGGATACGGGCAGCCTCGCCTACGCGGCGCTTGATTTCTTCCTTAGGCATCTTGCGGAGCTTCAGACCGAACGCCATGTTATCGTATACGGTCATATGAGGATACAACGCATAGTTCTGGAATACCATCGCGATATCTCTGTCCTTGGGCGCTACGTCGTTACACAGCTTGTCGCCGATATAGAGCTCGCCCTTAGAGATATCCTCCAGACCTGCTACCATACGCAGGGTGGTGGACTTACCGCAGCCGGAAGGTCCTACCAGAATGATGAATTCCTTGTCGTCGATTTCAAGATTGAAGTCGGTTACCGCGGTAACGCCGCCGTCATAAATCTTGTAAACATGTCTCAGTGATACATTAGCCATTAAAAAACCTCCAATATGATCCAAATCTGCACGCCTAAAGAAGTGCAGCATAAACTAACAGGATAATGCTTTGACGCACTCTATGATAAGTGTACACCAATAATATATCACAATTCGAATGATACTTCCACTTGTTTTTTCACTAAATATTCCGGTCATTATTTAGTCATTATTCCGATACGTCAAAAAACTACCGCTCATTATTGTGCGTTTTGACAAAGAAATAGCCGAACTATCATTCAAACCCCCGATTTTTTTGTTGGATTTGTTAGTTTTGATGATTTTTCACTCCCATTCGCGCTGTAACCGGAAGGATAACAACATGATCTGATCCGTTTTTCAGCAGCGCCGGTCACACAAGAAACACCGTATCCGCTTCTTCCGCGGTCATTTCGCGCACCTCGCCGGGCGAAAGCGCCGGATCGAGCGCCTCGACATGGTAGCCCAGCGCGGCGAACATCCGCTTGACCTGATGATACTTGCCCTCGCTGAGCTGTACCGCTACGCGCACACCGCCGAGCAGGTCGGCGACCGCGCTTTTGCATACGGTACCGTCGCCGAGGGTGACGCCCTGTGAAAACCGCTCCGGGATACTGCCGTCGGGCTCGCGGTCGAGCGTCGCGATATACCGCTTCATCACGTGCTTCTTCGGGGAGAGCATCCGATGAGCATAGTCGCCGTCGTCGGTGATAATCAAAAGACCGGTCGTATCCTTGTCCAGCCGTCCGGCAGGGAACAAGCCGTCGCGCCGCAGCGCCGGCGGCAAAAGGTCTATCACCGTGCGCTCGTCCCTGTCCTCGGTGGCGGAGACTACGCCGGAGGGCTTGTCCATCATATAATAGACAAATTGCCGGTAGGTTATCGGCTTGCCGTCCAGCGTGACGGTATCGCGGTCGGGCGCGACCTTATAATCAACCGCGGTGATCGTATCATCCTTCACCGTCACGCGGCGGCTGCGGATGGCTTTTTGCGCCTCCTTGCGGCTGAGCGCCGTCTGGGACGCGATAAACTTGTCCAGTCGTTCTTTCATGCTTACCTCTTGCTGCGTGAATCGGCGCTTCGTCAGCCTATGATCAGCTTCATTTCGCTGCCGTCACAGTCGCAGATATGAGCGGCAACGATCCTGCCGCCGCTCGTCAGCACGGTGATGTTCCGCCTTTCGCTGACAAAGTAGACGTGCTCCTGCGCCGCCTTTCCTTTATAAGGGAGCAGGTCAAAGCCCTGGCTGCGCTGGAGCTCATCATAGCTTGTATAGGTTTCGTTCCAGTGTTTCGGGATCGTGATCTCGTGTTCAAACAGCAGCTCGGGCGAATCATAGCCGCAGGCTGCCAGAAAGGCTTCGATATCCGCTTGATCGCGCACCTTCGTCGAATAGCGTTCGCCGCGGATCATGATCGTATCCGGTACAGCCGAACGCAGGGCAAGAAAGCCTGCCGCCGCGGCGATTACCAGGCACACGAGGGAGATCAGCACTGTCTTTTTATGCTTCATATGTATCGCACGAAACATCCTATCACCGCTTACAGTATATGCGCGGACAGCCTGCTTCATGCTGAAATCCATGAAAACGCGTTCAGGATATGCCGCATCGGGTGACGGTAGCTATCCTGCGAAGATATTCGCAAAGCTTTCATGGATTATTCGATCAAATCGTCTCAGGAAAGGGCTTTGGAGAGCGCCCCGGGACTGTCGGCGAAGCCGACCGCGCCGCAGGCTTCCATGCTCTGTGCGGTGCCGTAGCCATAGGTCACGCCGTAAAAATCCACCCCGGAAAGCTGAGCGCCGCGCGCGTCAAAATGCGTATCGCCGATCATCAGCGCGCGTGATCGGTCGCCGCAGCCCAGCGTATCGAGCGCATAGGGGATGATATCCGCCTTGGCGCGGCGGCTGCCGTCGAAGGTCGAGCCGCAGATCGCGTCGAGATACGGCGTCAGCCCGAGCCGGTCACAGACTGTCTCGGCGACAGGCTCGTTCTTGGAGGTACAGACCGCGAGCTTTTTGCCGCGCTCTCTCAGCAACGCGAGCATCTCAAACACACCGTCAAATACGCGATTGCTCTTCTGCCCCACCTCGTCATAATAATCGCGGTAAAGCGCCATTCCCGTTTGAATCAGCTCCTCGGGCACCGCGCACAACCCGCGGAAGGTATCCTCCAACGGAGGACCGACGTATTTGGTATAATCAGACAGATCGGGACAGGGCAGCGCCAGCGCCTCCATCGCGTGCGTCAGCGATACGCGCACGCTCTCGGCGCTCTCGATCAGCGTCCCGTCCAGATCGAATAACAGGTAATCATATCGTTTCATAAACTCACCGTATCTATTTTATTAACCGGATGGCGCTTTGTCAACCATTATCTCAATTGACTTTTTTCTGATAGAATGATAGAATAATTTCGATAATGGGTAATTTTGTGTTATCAGGAGAAAAGGAGATAAGAAATCTATGAAGCTCGGAATCGTTGGTTAAACAGCCTTTTCATATCTCTACATTCCTTCATAAGCCTCAATAAATCCCATATTTTCGTACTTTTCCGTTATATAAATCCATGTACTTACATATAGTTTCATGGCAATTTGGTGCGGAATTGGTGCGGTCTATGGGAATCGATATTCGGGAAACGGGTTCATCACGACAGATTATTCATTTTGAAAATTAGAA
>CADBUN010000048.1 GCA_902797825.1 uncultured Ruminococcus sp.
CGCCAGCCTGCCTGCGCCCTCCGCCTTGTTCTGCGAAATTCTCCGCTAATATCTTTTTAAAGCTTTTTATTGCTACTTAGTATAAAGGGACTTTGAACGGACGGCGCGGCACGAGGGCGCTCTGTGACGGAGTGCTCTTCGTGAGCTGAGCCGCCTGTCCCGGCACAAACGGCATGAAACCGTTTGTTTTGCCAAAATTTTCATTGCTTTCTGTATAATCTGCATAAATAATAGCCTTATTTTTTGGATTGCACAATTCCAAAAAATATGTTATAATAATATAACTAAGGATATGGTATGATCTTATCCTTATGTGCAAAGATAAAAACAGGCACACTCATGCGTCAGCCCTGCGGCTGTACGCATTTCCCGATATTATCCTGAATGCCGCTCAAGCCCTTCACGTCGATTGCTTTGATCGGATCAGGGAAAGCCAAGCGTAATACCAAATGGATTGTTTTTGTCTGATTGAAGAAAGGAATTATCCTCATGAGAAATACGCAAAAAATCTTTTCGGCGCTGCTGATCATCGTCCTGATGCTGTCGTTAATTCCGGCGACGGCAATCTCGACGAACGATCCGCCCGGAGATTATGATACGATATTGGTCGGTGAAACTAAGCCGGTCAGCGGTACGCCGGGCTCGGTGATCTATACGTTCATCCCCGAAGAGACCGGCTGGCTGCGCTTCCATACGACCGGCGCGAAAAATCAGGTCAGCGTCACGGTGCTTCTGTATAACTCCGACATCAAGGTGCTGACCGGCGCGACCTCGTCCATCAACGGCTCCGAGATCAATGAAAAATATCTCTTTGAAGCCAGGAATACCTACTACTTCCAGGTGCTGACCAACGATCCCTTCAGCACCGACTGCGCCTTCGCGATCAAGGACGATCTGGTTCCGGCAACCGGCGTGAGCATCATGCAGGGCTACAGCGGCTCGGCGTATGAAAAGACGCACTTTGACCTCTACGCGGAGTTAGAGCCCGAGAACTGCATCCCCGAGGAGCTCACCTGGACCTCCTCGAACGAAAACGTCGCGACCATCGACGCGAACGGCAGGGTTACCTGCGTCGCCCCCGGCGAGACGACCATCACCGTAACCACCGAGAGCGGCTTTACCGCCAAATATGACCTGACCGTCAAGAAGATGGAAACCCTGACCGCCGACGTCGCCAAGTCCATCGAGGTCACCGACGGCAGCGGAGAGAACTACTCTTCCTTCACGCCCACGGCAAGCGGTAACTACAGCATCAATATCCGGACGAATTCTTCCACGGCGCACGCCGATCTGTATAACTCCGATATGAACCGCAAGGAGTCTGTCCTGAACAGCGCGAACGGCACCAAGACCGTCTCCCTCAAGGCAGGCAAGACCTACTATTTACACACCCAGGATTCTGTTGACAACAAGGGTGTTGTCGATGACTTCAAGATCGACATCGTCGTCAACCGCGTCGTCAAGGCGAAGTCCGTCTCGATCACGCAGGGTAAGTATTATACCACCTACGAAAAGACCTCAACGCAGTTCAAGTGTTCTTACGAGCCGCTGAACGCGGTACCCGAAGGCTGCACCTGGACCTCCTCCGACGAGGACGTCGCAACGGTCAGTCAGGCAGGTAACGTCAGCTTTAACGCGCCGGGCAAGGCGAACATCACCGTGAAAACCGAGAGCGGGCTGAGCGCGACCTGTCAGGTCAAGGTTCTGGCGATTCCGGAACTGTTCCTCCACGAGGCACAGATCGACACCATCGAAGAAGGCTTCCCCAGCCTGTACTACGCCTTCACGCCGGAAGAAAGCGGCCCCTATCGCTTCAACGTCAGTTCCTCCGACGCCCAGACCTACGGCATCCTGTATGACAGCGATATGGACGTCATCGACGACTCTCAGCACGGCTACAAGTACGGGATCCGCTGCCAGCTGGAGGCAGGAGAGACCTATTATGTGAGAACCCACCAGGCGGTAGACGGCGAGGTCGGCGCGATTGCCGTCTCGGTAGAGGCGCTCAAGTCCGCCGTCAGCCTGGATATCCTGTCGGCTCCCGAGCGCACCGAATATATCAAGGAGCTGCTGGAGGAAGAAATCGACCTCACCGGGCTGAGCGTTCAGATCAAGTGGAACGACGGCACCAAGACCGTCTGGCATTACGACTCCGATCCTCGCTTCATCGAGGATGATTATATCGACCTCGAGCTCGACAAGGATACCGGTAAGATCACCGTCAGATACGCCGGGCTCACCGCCGGCTGTCAGCTGACGCTGACCGATAATCCGGTCGATCATATCGAGATCGACACGGCGCCCTCGGCAGAGTATGAATACGGCGAATCCAATTACGTTACCCGTTTCGAAAAGGATAACGCGGACGGAAGCCCGATCTACCTGTGGATCAACGCCGATCAGGATCAAAAGTATCACTACCTCAACCCCGAGGATCTCGTGTTCACCGTCTATTATACGGACGAAACCTCCGAACAGTTCAGCTGGGAGGATATCGAGGACGAGAAGATCAAAGGGCATAAAATCACCTTTGAGGCAGAGGATCCCGTGGTGAAAAAGGGCGAGAACCGCTTCACCCTACACTATATGAAGCATTCCGCCGACTTTGTCGTCAAGGTGAAGGGCGCCGGCGCATAACCACGAATCAACAAAATATCGCATCAAAAAAAGCAGGTCTCTGACCTGCTTTTTCTTTGCCGAAAAATATCTCTATTTCTCGAGAGAAGCTTGGCACTGCTTTTCTTTGTGGGATTGCCACGACTCTAAAGAGCCTCACAATGACGATTGATATTCTGATCACCGGCTACCGGCGACCTACCACCGGCAACGTTGCTGTGATCGAATGCGCAGGATGAAACAGAAGCGTTTCTGCCATGCGGACGACCAGTGAGGTCTCCCCGCCGGGGAGGTGTCATCCGCAGGATGACAGAGGGGTGCCGTCTCCGGCTGAGGAACGTCCCTACAAATTCCACTAACCACTGATCACTGACTACTCGCCGCTGTTACTTCTGGTTCTTCTCGAGATAGTTGAGGATATCGCCGACGGTCTCGAAGGTCGCCAGCTCCTCGTCGGGGATGGTGATGCCGTGATCCTCCTCGATCGTCATCAAAAGCTGGAGGACGTCGAGGCTGTCCGCGCCGAGGTCCTCTTTGATACGGCTTTCCCGGGTGATCTCCATGCCGCCCAGGTGGAGCTGTTCATCGAGTATCTTCTTTAAATCTTCAAACATAATCATTCTCCTTTATGTAGTTTCGGACAACAACGCCGCGATACGGCGCTTTATACTAATACTAATCCTTGATAAAAACCTTTATCATCTATTGCGATAAATTCCGCATAGCTTTGTTGAGCTCCTTGACATACGACAGTATGCCTGCGTCACTCGC
>CADBUN010000049.1 GCA_902797825.1 uncultured Ruminococcus sp.
ATACTGTCGTATGTCAAGGAGCTCAACAAAGCTATGCGGAATTTATCGCAATAGATGATAAAGGTTTTTATTAAGGATTAGTATTAGGCTTGTTTCTTCGGTTACTTCCTTATATTGCGATCTCGACGTTATAGCTTTCGAGCCAGTGATCAAGCTCGATGAGGTATGCAAGAATCTGCGGCGCCTTCATCAGCTGACCGTACCACGGTGAGTTCACGCGCTCGGGGTGCTCGGCAATCTCTTTGACGCCTTCGTGTGAGATCAGCGTGTTGATGCGTCGGCTCTTATCGTTCATGATTTCGTTCATTCTATGAACGCAGAGCTTGTGATAAACGGGATTATGCGTCTTGGGATACGGGCTTTTTTTACGGTAAACGATCTCGCGCGGAAGGTTATCCTCAAACGCCTTGCGGATGATCCCCTTCTCTCTGTTGCCGTATGCCTTGAGCTCCCACGGCATATTGTACGCGCAGTCGATCAGCCGCCAGTCACAGAAGGGTACCCGCACCTCCAGCCCCGAGTACATGGAACAGCGATCCTTGCGTTCGAGAAGGCACTGCATGAACCAGTAGTAGTTGAGGGCGAACATCTCGCGCATCCGTCGGTCGATCCGACTGTCATCGGGCAGACTGTCTGCTTCCCGGAGCGTGTCGAGGTATTTTTCCCGTACATATTCTTCGCCGTGGGGGAGGAGCCCCTTTTTCAGCACCTGCCGCCTGATTTGCTGTTCCCTTGACCACGGGAAGCAATCCTCGAACAGGATCTCGGGGTTGTGATACCATGGATAACCGCCGAAGAGCTCGTCGGCGCATTCGCCCGACAGCGCAACGGTAAAATTCTTTTTGATCTCCCGACAAAACAGCAGCAGGGATGAGTCGATATCAACATAGCCCGGCAGATCCCGCGCCACTACGGACGGATACAGCGCCTGATACACGTCCTCATTCTCCAGCACGATCTCGTGATGACGTGATCCGGCGCTTTTTGCCATCATCCCGATGTATTCGTAATCCGCGTTCGGCTGGAACAGCGAGCTTGTAAAATAACGCCGGTTCTCTGCGTATTCGACCGAATAGGTGTCGATGCTGCCGCTTTGATGCCGCTTGCGGTAATCGGAAGCCGTCTGACAGATGATGCTCGAATCCAGTCCGCCCGATAAGAAGAAGCACATCGGCACATCGCTGACGAGCTGACGTTCGATCGCGTCGGTCAGCAGGAACCGCAGCTTCTCGATCGTTTCGTTTTCATTGGCGTTATGGGGATGTGCCTTCAGCTTCCAGTAGCGGCGCGTTTGAAGCCTGCCTTCTGAAAAAATCGCGTATTCGCCCGGGAGCAGCTCGCGAATCCCTTTAAAGATGCCGTTACCGGGGGTTCTGGCAGGACCGAGGAAGAACAGCTCGTTCAACCCCTCTTCGTCAACGACGGGCTTTACCATGCCGCTGTTGAGGATCGCCTTGATCTCCGAGCCGAAAATCAAGCCGTCAGGATAGGTGTGATAAAACAGCGGCTTTACGCCCACTCTGTCTCGACAGAGAAAAAGCCTGCCCGAGCCCTCCTCGAGCACCGCGAAGGCAAAGATGCCGTTCAGCTTTTCGGCACAGTTTTCTTTATAGTAACAGTAAGCCTTGAGCAAGACCTCGGTATCGCTCGATGTGCCGAAGCCAAAGCCTGCCTGTTTCAATTCTTCTCTGAGTTCCCCGGTGTTATACAGCTCGCCGTTATAGACGATGGTATACTTTTCACCCTCATACAGGGTGCTCATGGGCTGCTGACCGTTCTCGGGATCAATGACGCTCAGCCGTCGGTGCAGCAGCGCCGCGTGACGTCGGATGTATTCCCCATGTTCATCGGGACCGCGCCGCTTCAGACTCTCTGACATCAGTCGCAGCTCCTTCTGTCTGTCGCCGAGCTCTTTGGTTGTATCCAGCCAACCTGCTATTCCGCACATAGTTACCTCCGTAATTGTTTTTGATGTACACTTCCCGTAAAGCACAGCGAGAGGATCACCAGCGCCGCCGATGCGACCGGCGTGGCATAGGTGCCAAAGGTCATCGGCACATCGGTAGAGTTGAACACGCTCTGCTGTATCGGAAAAACCATAAGTAATATATATGTGCATACAGCGGCGATTATACCTTGAATGATTCTGAATAAGAAAAATAATGCTTTGTTGACGCGGATTTCTCCCATCCCGGCGAAAATTTGCCCGTGTACCGAGAGACCGCCGAACCCGATGAAAAAGGCGATCCCATACAGCGGATAATGGCCGCACAGCCGCTGGCATCCGCCGGTGATCTCAATCGCAGCCGAAAGGAGATCCGTCACGGCTGCGTCGGGAGAGAGGGAGCCGATGACTTCGATACACGCCGCGCCTAAAATCACCATGCCGCACATCCGGTAGGCGGCATAGGATGCGTCGCTGACGCAGCGGATCAGCAGGCTGTTCTGCTTGTGATGGTGCAGGAATGTACGGCGAATCGGCGGATCGCTACGCATCCGCCTGCCAACCATCAGCCCGGTGATCAGTACTCCGGCGATCTCGGAAACCAGCAGGATTGTTCCGGCGCTTGAGTGATGAAGCAGGGCGTTACCGACATAGTTGATCAAAAAGCCGGGACCGGCACAAACGGCGATACAGGCGGTTTTTTCAGCTTCACTTGCGCTGAGCTGACCTTCCTCATACAACAGCGCGGCGCTCCTCGCGCCGATCGGATATCCGCCGATCATGCTCAACAGGATGACCGGCAGACTCGGCGGCGGCAGTCTGAACAGAGATCGCGTCAAGCTGCCGAACGGCTTTGACAACGCCTGTATCAGACCGCTTCGGACGAGATAGGACGACAGCACCATGAACAGGAACAGCGAAGGGATCAGCACCTCCAGACAGAACATGATCCCCTTTTTGATCCCCTCGGTACATTCTGCCGCGTAGCGGATACTGATATAGATGCCGAGGGCTGCTGTCAGGACTTTGATAATATTTCTGTATTCGAATAATTTTTTGCGCTTCATACACTCACCGATAATATATATGCCGGCTGTGACATAAAAATAAACGGGTGATATGATGAAAGAAAAGAAAGAGAAGAAAGAAACGAAACGGCATTTTTCGTCTTTGCCGTCTGTCAACGCGCCGTGTATCGAGCTTTCCGGCAATCGCGAATTACTGATTGAGGGCAGCAAGGGTGTCTTGGAATACGCAACCGATACGATTCGCGTCAATACCGCCGGGATGCTCCTTACCGTTTGCGGTAGGGAGCTGAACCTGCGCTGTATCTCGGATTCCGCGCTGATCATCGACGGCTTTATCACGAGCCTGAGCTTTACGGTGTAGCCTATGCTGTTGGAAGGATTACGTATGATACGCGGCTCGGTTAGCTTTTCCGTCAGCGGAAGATACCCCGAGCGTTTTCTCAACATCACCTCGCGCAACCGCGTCAGGATATGGGGCGTTCGCCGCACGGAGGAGGGCTTTACCGCCTGTATGTACCGGGCGGATTACCGGAGCATTCGACCGCTGGCGCGCGGCGCCGGGGTAAGGCTGAAGGTCAGCCAAAAGCGCGGACTGCCGGAATTCCTCGCCCGTTACCGTGACCGCGCCGGGATCATCATCGGCGCCTGTGCGTTTATCGTTGCCGTATTTGTGATGTCGCTGTTCGTCTGGAGCATCGAGATCACGGGGCTGGATACCGTCAGCGAAGCGCGGATGCGCTCCGACCTGCGCGATCAGGGACTCTACGTCGGCGCGTTTAAGCCGTCGCTTGATTGCACCAGAATCGCGCGCGATGTTCTCTTAACACGCCCCGATATCGGATGGATGGCGGTGAATATGACCGGCTCCTACGCCTGTGTCGAGGTGAAGGAGGAGGCGCCGCCGCCTTTGGTGGAGGACGTCCATACTCCCTGCAACGTCAAGGCGAAATGCGACGGACAGATTCTGAGGATCGACGCCCGAGAGGGCGATACCGTGATCCTGGAGGGCTCGGGTGTGATCGAAGGTCAGCTGATCGTCAGCGGTGTGATGGGCGATGAACAGGGCGCCTATCGGCTTGTTCACGCTGACGCCGGCGTGATTGCGCGAACAAAGCGTGAGGCGAGCTTTACCGTACCACGGTCGGGCTGCAGCCTGCGTCCGAACGCAGAAAGCATACAGCGTCAGACGGTTGATCTTTTCGGCATACAGATTCCATGTCGCTTGGGGGCGGTGAATTCTCGGTATTATGCCGAATTCAGTCGATCCGAGGCGCTCTCGCCGCTGGGGATCAGCCTGCCTGTCGGGATTACGACACAGACCGTCTGCGCCTTTGACTATGAAGAAACAGAATGGGATGAAAATTCCGCAAAAGAAATATTAAACCGAGAATCCCGGCTTTATGAAGCCTTTTGTCTGTCGGATTGTACCGTAGAAGCGCGAGAGGAACAGCTCACGCGTCAAAACGGCGCCTATACCCTGAACGTGATCTATACCTGTGTGGAGGATATCGCGTACAAGGAACCGATCGGGACGGACGAGAATACACAGTAGATCGGGAGAGCCTGTCGAACGTACTCCTTTATCAATAAGTCTGCTTCGAAAGCGTCCTTATCCGTGTTCTTGTTCTCAGGCTTGTTTTCGCTTCACGGAAATCCATTTGATTTCTCTTGTGACTTGTGGTATACTGTCACCGTCCTGATTCTCACTAAACAGAAAGATGATGATTATGCGTATTATGTGTATCGGCGATGTTGTCGGCTCGGTGGGCTGCAGCTTCCTGCGACAGCATCTGACGTCCTTTAAGCGTCAGCAGCAAATTGATTTTGTGATTTGTAACGGAGAGAATTCCGCCGACGGAAACGGTATCACGCCGCGTTCCGCCGAGCATCTCTTCACCTCGGGGGTGGACTTTATTACCCTCGGGAATCACAGCTTCCGCCGACGCGAGGTTTATCCCGTGCTGGATGAGAATCCCTGTATCATCCGTCCGGCGAACTTTCCGTCCGCATCGACGCCCGGCAGGGGATGGGCGACGGTTGATATGGGCTTTACCACTCTCGGAATCGTTAACCTGATGGGGCAGCAGTGTATGGACGCGCATACCGAGAATCCCTTTTTGACCGCTGATAAAATCTTAAAGGAGATCGACGCCAAGATCATTCTTGTGGATTTTCATGCCGAAGCGACCTCCGAAAAGCGCGCGATGGGCTTTTATCTTGACGGCAGGGTATCCGCTGTATTCGGCACCCATACGCACGTGCTGACAGCCGACGCAGAGGTTCTCCCGAACGGCACGGGCTATATCACCGATATCGGGATGACCGGGGTGATCGACAGCTGTCTCGGGGTGAAGAAGGAGATCATCCTCAGGCGCTTTACCACCCAGCTTCCCGAGCGCTTTGAGCTGGCTTCGGGTGACTGTAAGCTCAACTGCGCGGTGTTCGATATCGACCGTTCTACGGGCAAATGTACTGCCGCTCAGTCATTTGAACTAAGATAATTTTCAAAATACTGTATTTTTTGTATACAAAAGTGCTTGATAAATTCAGCCTGTTAGTGTATAATAATACAAGTTTGTAACCAATACCGACTACAGAAAACGGACTACTGATCACAGATCACTGATCACGAAAAAAAGGATGTGTTTACGTTGATGAACGGTGAAACTCTAAAGCAGGCGATTATTTCAGGCGCTAATAATATCTCTTCGATCAAGGCGCGTATCAATGACCTTAACATTTTCCCTGTACCGGACGGCGATACAGGTACCAATATGTCGATGACGATCGTCGCGGCTGCCGACGCGCTCAGAGAGGCTGAGCCTGCCGACGTCGCTGCGGTCTCCAAGATGACCGCTTCCGCCATGCTGCGCGGCGCGCGCGGTAACTCCGGCGTTATTACCTCGCTTCTGTTCCGCGGTATTGCCAAGGGACTCGAGGGCAAGGCAGAAGCGTCCGGCTCCGATCTGATCTATGCGCTGGGTTTAGGCGTAGAGGCTGCCTACAACGCGGTCACCAAGCCGACCGAGGGTACGATCCTTACCGTCGCCCGTATGGGTTATGAAGCCGGCTTAGAGGCGCTCGAGACCGAGGATGATCCCGCTGTGCTGTGGGAGATCGTCTGTGACGCTGCGCTCGAAGCGCTGGAGCTGACGCCTACCATGCTTCCCGTCCTCAAGAAGGCAGGCGTGGTTGACGCAGGCGGCAAGGGTATTTTGACTATCTTTGAGGGTATGCTCTCCGTGCTGCGCGACGGCGTTGTGATTGAACTCAAGGAAGAAGCAGAGGATAATGAAATCGAAGACGATTTCTTCCGCTCTGCCGCCGCTGAGTTTGACCAGGTCATCAACTTTACCTATTGTACTGAATTTATCGTAGGGCGTAACCCCGAGTGTGAGGAAGATCCTAACGAGCTCAGACTGTATCTCGAGACCATCGGCGACAGCATCGTGATGGTGGCTGATGACGAGATCATCAAGGTTCATGTTCATACCGAAACCCCGGGCGACGCGCTGCAGCGCGGTCTTACATACGGACAGCTCCTGACCGTTAAGATCGAGAATATGAAGGAGCAGCACAGAAAAGCCAAGGAAGAGAACGATAAGGCGAAGGAAAAAGTTGAGAAGAAGGCGGAGCTCGCGTTCGCTGAGCCGACCGATGAATTCGGCTTTGTCGCCGTAGCGGCTGGCGAGGGACTCACCAACCTCTTTAACGAGCTGGGTTGTCTGAACGTCGTTTCCGGCGGTCAGAGCATGAACCCTTCCACCGACGATATCCTCGAGGCGGTTCTTGCCACGCCCGCTAAGCGTGTTTTCGTTCTCCCGAATAACAAAAATATCCTTTTGGCTGCGAAGCAGACCGTAGCCCTTGCGGAGGATCGCGAGGTCATCATCGTTCCTACCCGTACCATTCCGCAGGGACTTTCCGCGATGCTGGTATTCGATCCCGACTGTGACGCCGAGACGAACGTCGAGAACATGATGCAGGCGGCGAAGAATGTTTCGACCGGTCAGGTTACCTTTGCGGCGCGTGATTCCGAATTCGGCGCCAGAAGGATCAAAGAGGGCGAGATCATCGGCTTAGACAACGGTAAGCTTACCGTTACCTCTTCTTCACCGAACAAGGCGCTGTATAAGCTGGCTAAGTCCATGATCAACAAGGAGATGTCCTTTGTTACCCTGATCTCCGGCGAGGGCGTTTCTGAGGAAGAAGCGGCTTCTGCGGTTGAAATGCTCGAGAATAAGTTTGCCGATCAGGTTGACATCACCTATATCAAGGGCGATCAGCCGATCTACTATTACATCTTTAGTGTCGAATAATCTCCGATTTTCGGTGCGAATGACAAATCGCAATATGATATGAATCAAAGGCTGTTCTTTCGGGAGCAGCCTTTTTATTTGAAATTAGTATAATACTAATCCTTAATAAAAACCTTTATCATCTATTGCAGTAAATTCCGCATAGCTTTGTTGAGCTCCTTGACATACGACAGTATGCCTGCGTCACTCGC
>CADBUN010000050.1 GCA_902797825.1 uncultured Ruminococcus sp.
GTTTTCCGCGGGAAAAATCTCGAAAAAGGGACATCCGCATCATCCGCTCTATCTGAAAAAGGATACCCCTCTTGATCCCTTTGATATCGAAAAATATATCAATACACTGTAATAATACTAATCCTTAATAAAAATCTTTATCATCTATTGCGTTATATTTCGTATAGCTTTGTTGGGCTCCTTGACAGGCGCCAGCCTGTCTGCGTCTCCCGTCGCGCTATCCGAAATATATCACTAATATCCGATTAAATCTTTTTATTAAGGATTAGTATGAGTGGCAAGTTGTAGGGACGACCGGCGGTCGTCCGCATGGCAGAAGCGCTCCTGTTCAATCTCACGCTTTCGATCCTATCAACGTTATCTTTACCGGTGAGAAACAGGAATCCGGGTGAGGGCGGAGCCCTCCCACAACTCCTAACTCCTAACTCCTCACTCCTCACGAAACAAGTCGTCCGCCCGACGGAACGCATTCGTATCAATGAAAAGGAATCCATCATATGAACCATCAAAAATCTGTATTTATCACCATCGTCGGCATCCCGAACGTCGGCAAAAGCTCGATCCTGAACCGTATCCTGGGGCGAAAGATCGCGATCGTCAGCTCAAAGCCCCAGACCACCCGTACCCGTATCACCGGCATCCTGACCGACGGCGATGACCAGCTGGTGTTTATCGACACCCCCGGTCTCTTGAAACCGCGCAACGAGTTGGGCGAATACATGGTCAGGGCGATCAACGAGAGCGTGCCGAACGGCGACGTCGCCGTGCTGGTAGTCGAAGCCTCGGGCGGTATCCGCAAGGGTGAACTGAGCCTGATCGAAAAGCTCAAAAAATCGAATATGCCGGCGATCCTCGCGATCAATAAAATTGATACCCTGAAGAATAAAAAGGAAGAGCTGATGGAGGCAATCCTCGCCTACAGCGGTCTGTATGACTTTGACGCGGTGGTGCCGATCTCCGCCGAGACGGGAGAGGGTTTCCCGGCGCTGATGGAGGAGCTGAAAAAGCACTGCGTCGAGGGCGGTCATTTCTTCGATGACGATACGGTGACCGACCAGCCCGAGAAGGTCGTCGTGTCCGAGATCATCCGCGAGAAGATTCTCCGGCTGTGCGACAAAGAGATTCCCCACGGCACCGCGGTGGTGATCGAAAGCCTCAGCGAGCGTGAGGACGGAGAGATCATGGATATCGAAGCGACCATTTACTGTGAGCGCGATTCGCACAAGGGGATCATCATCGGCAAAAAGGGCGCCATGCTCAAGAAAATCTCTACCTATGCCCGTCAGGATATCGAGCGCTTCTTCGGCTGTAAGGTGAATTTGCAGACATGGGTGAAGGTCAAGGAGGACTGGCGCAACCGCCGCGCTCTGCTGACGAACTTCGGCTATGATAAAAAGAATTTTGATTAAGATAAAAACCTAACGTCATTCCGAGGAGGGCGATTAAGCCCGACATCCCCCTAAGAGGCGCAAAATTTCACTGATTAAGCCATTAACGACAAGGGGATTGCCACGGCTCTGAAGAGCCTCGCAATGACGGCTATACATTTTCGAAACGCTATAGGCTCCCTTGACCGAGGGAGCCTTTTTGCCGATAAAGCCGCGGCAAATCCTTCTTCAACTTTCATTTGGCTCTTGCTATGTCAAATCATTTATGATAGAATCAATTTAGCGTTGTTTTTTGCCGTATCGGGCAGAAAACGAATCGGCAACCAAACATTTCCATCTACATTTTTCATGCAATATCAGCCGCCCGCGGCGGTATAATAAACCTATACCACAGAAAAGGGCTGATTCGTATGATAGATGAAAAAGACGCGTGGAACTCGTTCTTCCAAAGCGGAAGCGTGCTGGATTATCTGCAATATAAATCTATCCAGTACGCCAAGCACGCAGGCGAGCTGAAAGAGGATAAGGATGAAGTTCAAGACCAGGGGACTGATACTCAGAGAACAGAATATCGGTGAACGCGATAAGCTGGTATGGATGCTGACCGACAGCCACGGGATCCTGCGCGCCTTTGTCCGCGGCGCCAAGAACATCAAAAGCCCTAAGTGCGCCGGCACGGGGCTTTTGTCATACGCCGCGCTGTCGGTATTTGAAGGGCGCGACAGCTACAGCGTGGATGAAGCCCAGGCGCTCGAACAGTTTATCGGGCTGCGCAGGGATATCGTGAATATGTCGCTGGCACAGTATTTTTGTGAGCTGTGTCTGCATCTTTGCCCCACGGGGCAGGAGGCAAGGGAGCACCTGCGGCTGATCCTCAACTCGCTGTACCTGCTCTCGCGCCGCAAGCGCCCCCCGGAACAGATCAAGATTTGCTTTGAAATGCGGCTGATCACCCTGTGCGGCTATATGCCCGACCTCGTGATGTGCGCCGAATGCGGCGTGTACGAAAGCCCCGAGATGGTGTTTGTGCCGCATACGGGCAAGCTCTATTGCGCCGCCTGTGCGGACAGGCTCGGGATACAGGGCGCGCGGCTGCCGATCGCGTCGGTCACCGCCCTGCGCCATACGGTGTACGCGGATTTTGAAAAGCTCTTTTCTTTTGAGCTGAGAGAGGAGCTGCTCGCGCCGCTGTCGCTGGCGACCGAGCGCTATGTCGCCACCATGACGCAAAAGGATTATCCGACCTTACAGTTTTATAAAAGTATGCTGCAAGCATGAGCTTCTCTGCATGAAACGCCGGACGCGCCTAAAGCGCCGTCCCCTGCCGTGTACCGGGAAGCGAAAAAGGAATTACCATGAACAGACATGAAAAAACACTGGAATTAGATAAAATCTTACATATGCTCGCGGAAGAGACCGCGATCGAGGAAGCCGGCGAGCTGGCGCTGACGATCGAGCCGCAGACCGATATCCACAAGGTCGAGCGGCTGCTGACACAGACCGAGGACGCCCATATCCTGATCGGGCGCTTCGGCGCGCCGTCCTTCGGCGGCATCGCGAACGTCAGCAATCCCCTGCGCCGCGCCGAGGCAGGCGGCTGCCTGAATACGGCAGAGCTTTTGTCGATCGCCAGAGCCCTGCGCGTCATCAAGGGCGTGCGCGATTGGCATGGTCACTGTGCCGGGGTGAGCACCTCGCTCGACGGCTACTTCCGCTCGCTGTATACCAACCCGAACCTCAGCGACCGCATCACCTCCTGTATCATCGGCGCGGATGAGATCAGCGACGGCGCTTCACGCGAGCTCGGCGAGATTCGCCGCAAGATGCGGATCGCCGCCTCCAAGGCGCGCGAGGCGCTGGATAAGATCATCCATTCCTCGACTTATCAAAAATATTTGCAGGAGGCGATCATCACCCAGCGCGACGGGCGTTACGTCGTGCCGGTCAAGCAGGAATTCCGCTCCCAGGTCGCCGGACTGGTGCACGATACCTCGTCCTCGGGCTCGACGGTATTCATCGAGCCGATGGGCGTTGTCAACGCCAACAACGATATCCGCGTCTTAAAGGGCGAGGAGGAGAAGGAGATCGAGCGGATCCTGTTCGAGCTCAGCGGTCTGTGCGCCGGCTGCGCCTCGGAGATTATCGACAGCTACAAGACCTTGACGGAGCTGAACCTGATCTTCGCCAAGGCGCATTTGGCATATAAAATGAAAGCCTCGCGTCCCGTGATGAACGACGAGGGCGTGATCGAGCTGAAATCGGCGCGGCATCCGCTGATCCCCGGGGACAGGGTGGTGCCGACGGATATCCGCTTAGGCGAGGACTTCGACACCCTTGTCATCACCGGTCCCAACACCGGCGGCAAGACCGTCTGCCTGAAAACCCTCGGGCTGTTGACGCTGATGGCGATGTGCGGCATGATGGTGCCGGCAGCCGACAACTCGCGGCTGTCGGTGTTTCGACGGGTGCTGGTGGATATCGGCGATGAACAGAGTATCGAGCAGAGCCTGTCTACCTTCTCGGCGCATATCACGAATATTATCGGCATTTTGAAGCTGTGCAACCACTCTACCCTCGCCGTCATCGACGAGCTGGGCGCCGGTACCGATCCCGTCGAGGGCGCGGCGCTGGCGGTGGCGATCCTCGAGAAGCTGCGCGAACGCGGCGCCAGGATCGCGGCAACCACCCATTATTCGGAGCTCAAGGAATTCGCCCTGAAAACCGAGGGCGTCGAGAACGGCTGCTGTGAATTCGACGTGACCACCCTGCGCCCGACCTATCGGCTTTTGATCGGCGTCCCCGGCAAGAGCAACGCCTTCGCGATCAGCAAGCGGCTCGGCATGGAGGACGAGGTGATCGACCGCGCGCGCCTGCTGACCTCTTCCGAGAGCCGCCAGTTCGAGAACGTGGTCGAAAGCCTCGAGATCAGCCGCCGGGAGCTTGCGGACGAGCTCGAGAGGGCGCGTCAGGCGACCATAGCCGCTGAACAGAAGCAGGCGCAGGCGGAAAAAGCCCTCGAACGCGCCAAGCTCGACGCCAAGCGCGAGGTGGAGATGGCGAAGCACAAGGCGCAGGAGCTCGCCGCTAAGACGCGCGCCCAGGCATACGCCATCATCGACGAGCTCGAACAGGCGAAGAAGCAGCAAAGGTATGAGGCGGAGCAAAAGACGAAGTTCAAGACCGGCATGAAGGAGCTCGAAGAAACCGCCGATCCGATCCAAAAAAGCGAACAGGAGGATTATCGGCTGCCGCGCGCGCTGCAGGTGGGCGATAACGTCCTGATCTTTGATATTGATAAAAAGGCTGTCGTGCTGGAAAAGCCCGAGAAGGACAGCGTGCTGGTGCAGGCAGGCATCATCAAAACGCGCGTCAAGCTCAGTAACCTGCGGCTGCTCGAGCCCGAAAAGGTCAAGCTGCCCAAGCGCGGCGAGCGCACCGTCACCAAGGATGTGAAGTCGCTCGCCAAAACCGAGATCGACGTCCGCGGTCAGACCGCCGAGGAAGCGGTCATGAGCGTAGACAGCGCGATCGACAGCTGTGTGATGACGAACGTACATATGCTCACCGTGATCCACGGCAAGGGCACCGGCGTGCTGCGCGCGCGTATCCAGCAGTATCTGCGCCATCATAAGGCGGTCAAGTCGTTCCGTCTGGGTACCTTCGGCGAGGGCGAGAGCGGCGTGACGATCGTTGAATTAAAGTAAGCAACCGACCGCTGACCGAAGAGGGGCGTCACGCGGTCACGAACCGAAGCACAGGGGTAGACATGAAAAGGATTATGGGGTTATTGCTGGCGGCGGCGCTGCTGCTCGCCGGCTGTACATATCAAGCCGACTCCGCGACGCCGGACGCCGCGCCGGTCGAGACGTTTGAGGTGATGCCGACGCAGGCGCCCACGGCGGCGCCGACGCAGCCGCCTACCGAACCGCCGTCGCTCGGCGAGCTGGCACAGAGAAAATTCGATCATATTCTGAACGGCTCCTTGTCGGATTTTGCCCTGCTGGACGATATCCGCGCGCTCAATCAGATGAACGGGATGCAGGCGGCTTGCGAGGCGCTCGCGCTGACCTGTGCGCTCAACCACTTCGGCTACGAGCTGGACGATGACGATATCGTGGACGATTATCTTGAATACAGCAGCGATTTTGTCACCGGCTACAGCGGCAATCCGCGCCGCTTCTATGAGGGCTCCGGCATCTATCCGCCCGGTCTGGTAAAGACAGCATGGAATTTTATCGACGAAAACAACGCGCCGCTCTATCCCTTCGACACGACGGGGCTGACGCTCGGCGAGCTGTATCGCTTTGTCAACGCCGGCTGTCCGGTACTGGTCTGGACGACCTATGACCGCAACTCTCCGCGCATCGAACAGTACAAGGAGTATGAGGGCGTCAAGTATCCGTGGTATGATACCGAGCACTGTGTCTGTCTGTTCGGCTACCATTTCGGCGACAACGAGGTCAAGATCGCCGATTCCTGGGGCGGTACCGAAAAGTGGGAGGACGCCGAGCGCTTTGAGAAAATCTATGACGAGGTCGGACGGTTCTCGGTGGTGCTGATGGATGTGTCCGATCTGACGACAAAGAGATAATCCGTCGAAAACATACCAAGTAAAAGCAAAGGAAAGCATATGTTCAGAGAAATGCGACGCTTTAAGCAGCAGCTGTCAAAGGAAGAATGCGAAGCGATCCTCCGCGCCCAAAAGCGGGGGACGCTGGCGGTGCTCGGCGACGGGGGCTATCCCTACGCCGTGCCGCTGAATTTTGTTTATGACAGCGGCTGTATCTATTTTCACTCCGCCCTGCAGGGACATAAGCTCGACGCGATCCGTTCCTGTGAAAAGGGCTCCTTTAACGTGATCTCCGACGGCACGCTGTCCGACGACGGCTGGTCGTATTTCTTCAACAGCGTTACCGTGTTCGGCAGGCTGCGCGAGGTCACCGAAGAAGCAAAAAGAACCGAGAAGCTGCGGCTGCTCGGCGATAAGTATTTCCCGACAGCGGATATGACAGAGAGCGATAGCAAGAAGAACGCCCGCCGCTGTGCCGTGATCGAATTACAGATCGAGCACATGACCGGCAAGCGCGTGCATGAGCGGTAGAGGGAGTGAGGAGTGAGGAGTGAGGAGTGAGGAGTTGGAGCCACCGGCGACTTGCCACTGACTGCTGTGATCGAATACACAAGATCGGACGGAAACGCTTCTGCCAAGCGGACGACCAATGGTCGTCCCTACTAACCACTAAAAGAAGGTGATGAAATGAATCCGAAGCTAAAAGACCTGAGAGCCAAGGCGATGGCGCTGCCGCTCCAGCCCGGCGTGTATCTCATGAAGAACGCCAAGGGCGAGATCATCTATATCGGCAAGGCTAAGAAGCTCAAGAACCGCGTCAGCCAGTATTTCGGCTCCCAGAACAACCATACCGAAAAGGTGCGCCGCATGGTGGACAACGTGGACGACTTCGAATACATCATCACCGACAGCGAGTTCGAATGCCTGATTTTGGAGTGCAGCCTGATCAAGCAGCACACCCCGAAGTATAATATCTTATTAAAGGATGACAAGGGCTACAGCTATATCCGCGTCACGAACGAAGCATGGCGCCGGCTGAGCTATGTTTTACAAAAGGCGGAGGACGGCGCGCGGTATATCGGACCGTATAAAAGCAGCTATTATGTCAAATCCTCCGTGGAAGAGGCGAACAAAATCTTCGGGTTGCCGACCTGCAACCGCCGTTTCCCCGAGGATTTCGGACGCTTCCGTCCCTGTCTGAATTTTCATATCAAGCAGTGCTGCGCCCCCTGTACCGGGCGCGTCAAATTAAAGGATTATAACGAGCGCGTCGAGAACGCGCTGTCGTTCCTCTCCGGCGACAGCTCCACGATGATGAAGGAGCTGCAGGAGCGCATGACCGCCGCCGCCGAGGCGCTGGACTTCGAGCGCGCGGCGCGTTACCGCGACCAGATCGCCGCGATGAAGAAGCTGCGCGATAAACAGAAGGTCGTCGATATCAATACCGATGAGCTCGACGTCATCGCCGTCGCGCGACAGGGCGCCAAGGGTTGTGCGACCGTCCTGCGCTTCGCGGATTCGCGTCTGTATGATACCGAGAGCTTCATGGTGGACGATGTGGACGAGGAGGTTGATTTTCGCTCCCAGTTCATCCTGCGCTACTATACCCTGCGCGGCGAGATTCCTTCGCATATCGCGCTCGACGGCGCTATCGAGGATCGGGAAACAACCGAAAAATGGCTCTCGGAGAAAAAGGGAAAGCGCGTTTACCTGAATATTCCGCAGCGCGGCGTGCAAAAGAATCTGGTCGATATGTGTCTGAAAAACGCCTTCGAGGCGCTCGGACAGACCAAGGGCGTGACCGGTAAGCAGCTCAGCGTGCTCGACGAGCTGAAGAACCTTCTCGGGCTCGAAAAGCTGCCCGAATATATCGAAAGCTATGATATCTCCAACTTTGCCGGAGCGGATAACGTTGCCGGTATGGTGGCGTTTGAAAACGCCCGTCCGCTGAAAAGCGCTTATCGCAGGTTCAAGATCAAATCCTTTTCCGGACAGGATGATTACGGCTCGATGGCAGAGGTGCTGACGCGTAGATTAGACGAATACAAAAAGGCGCGGGAAAAGGGCGAGACCGCCGGCTTCGGCAGGCTGCCCGATCTGATCCTGCTCGACGGCGGCAAGGGACAGGTTTCCGCCGTGCTGCCCGTGGTGGCGGCGTCGGGGCTTTCGATCCCCGTATTCGGCATGGTCAAGGACGACCATCACCGCACCCGCGCGATCGTCAGCGATACGGGCGAGATCGCCCTGCGCCCCAACCGCGCGGTCTTTACCTTTGTCACGCATATCCAGGACGAGGTGCACCGATACGCGATCGGCTTCAACCGCCATCAAAGGAAGAAGGTGCTCGGCTCCTCCCTCGAGGAGATTCCCGGCATCGGGCGCAAGCGCGCCCGGGAGCTGATGCGCTTCTTCCGCACGATCAGGAATATTTCGAACGCTTCCCTGCAGGAGCTCGAGCAGGCGCCCGGAATGACGCATCCCGCCGCCGTGAATGTATACCGTTATTTTCATGAGGAACAGTAAAGACAAGGCTCCCTTTGGCAAAGGGAGTCTTGGAGTGAGCGCTGAGCTGATTTATCAGGGAGCCCGTTACAGGAGGTAAACGTATGCGTGTTATCACAGGAACAGCCCGGGGCAGGGCTTTGGAGACCTTAAAGGGCGACGACGTCGTCCGACCGACTACCGACAAGGTCAAGGAGGCGGTGTTCTCCTCTATCCAATTCGAGATCGAGGGGCGCGACTTTATCGACGTATTCGCCGGCTCCGGTCAGATGGGGATCGAAGCCCTGTCGCGCGGCGCGAGGAGCGCCGTTTTCATCGACAGCTCCAAGAAAGCGGTCGCCGTCATTGAACGCAATCTAAAGGTTACAAACCTGCAACCTTTGGCGACGGTCGTCTGCGCGAATTCGATCGCCTACCTCAAAAACACCACCCGTCAGTTCGACGTTGCCTTCCTGGATCCGCCCTATAACAAGGGGATTCTGCAAGAAATCATGCCAATTATTGCACAAAGAATGAAAAAAACAGGCGTGATTATTTGTGAAAGTGCATTAAATGATAAAATATTACAAAAATATTA
>CADBUN010000051.1 GCA_902797825.1 uncultured Ruminococcus sp.
GGCTTCAACTGGATCCATCACGATGACTATCAGCAGAGCGTCATCGCGTTCCGCCGTATTGATAAGGAAGGCAACAACATCATCGTTGTTTGCAACTTCCAGCCCATGTACCGCGAGAACTACGGCATCGGCGTTCCCGAATTCGGCGTTTACGGCGAGGTTTTCAACTCTGACGACGAACAGTACGGCGGCACCGGCAAGACCAACGGCACCGAGATCCATACCGTCGATGAAGAGATGCACGGCTTCGATCAGGCGATCTACCTCAACCTGCCTCCGATGAGCGCGCTGTACCTCAAGCTCATGAAGAAGGAAAAGAGCCCCAAGGAAATTAAGGCAGAGGAAAAGGCCGCGAAGCGTAAGGAAGCCGCCAAGAAGGCTGCCGCTACCCGCGCCGCGAAGAAGGCTGCTAAGGAAGCCGAGGCGAAGAAGGCTGAAAAGTCTGCCGAAAAGAAAGCGGCAGAGAAGAAGCCCGCTGCGAAAAAAACAGCCGCCAAGAAGCCTGCCGCGAAAAAAGCTACCACTAAAAAGGCAGCCAAAAAGGACGAAAAATAATTCTTTTTCAGAACGATAAATCACTGCGGAGCCCCGTGCTCTCTCCGGGGCTCAAAAACCAATTTGGAGGAAACACATGATACCCAAGAAAGAAGTAGTGGCGATGCTGCTGGCAGGCGGTCAGGGCTCACGCTTAGGCGTATTGACCAAGAAGATCGCGAAGCCTGCCGTACCCTTCGGCGGTAAATACAGAATCATCGACTTTCCCCTGTCGAACTGTATTAACTCCGGTATCGAGGCGGTCGGCGTGCTCACCCAGTATCAGCCGCTCGAGCTAAACGAATATGTCGGTAACGGTCAGCCGTGGGATCTGGACGGCATCCACTCCGGCGTAACCTGCTTGCAGCCCTATGAATCCAAGGAGGGCTCCGACTGGTACTCCGGCACCGCCAACGCCATTTATCAGAATATCGGCTTCGTCGACCGCTACGATCCCGACTACATCGTCGTCTTGTCCGGCGACCACATCTACAAGATGGATTACGGCGCGATGATCGACTATCATAAAGAAAAGAACGCCGCGTGCACCATCGCCGCCATGGACGTCCCCCTGGAAGAGGCGTCGCGCTTCGGTATTCTGAATACCAACGAAGACGGCACCATCTATGAATTTGAAGAGAAGCCCGCGCATCCGAAGAGCACCAACGCCTCGATGGGCATTTACGTATTCAGCTGGAAAACCGTCAGAGAGTATCTCATCAAGGACGCTCAAAACCCCGATTCCTCCAACGACTTCGGCAAGGACGTCCTGCCGCTGATGCTCAACTCCGGCGAGAAGATGGTCGCCTATCCCTTCGAGGGCTACTGGAAGGACGTCGGCACCATCGACAGCCTGTGGGAAGCGAATATGGATCTGCTCGATCCCAAGGTTCAGCTTGACCTGAAAAACATTTATTCACGCAATCCGATGATGCCGCCGCACCATATCGGCACCACCGGAGAGATCCAGAATTCGATGGTCTCCGACGGCTGCAACATCGACGGCAAGCTGGAGTTCTCCATCATCTTCCCGGGCGTTATCATCGGCAAGGACGCGGTCATCAACTCCTCGATCCTCTTCCCCGGCGTGGTGGTAGAGGACGGCGCTCACGTCGAATTCTCGATCGTAGCGGAGAACACCGTCATCGGCAAAAACGCCAAGATCGGCGCGGCTCCCACCGAAATGGAGAACCGCGACGACTGGGGCATCACCGTCATCGGCGACGGTCTGAAGATCGGCGAGGGCGTAGTTGTCCCCTGTAAATCAATGATAGATAAGGATATGGAGGTGTGAGTATGGCAAGCAACAAAATTTTAGGTGTTATCTTTGCGAACACCAACGAAAAGCACCTCCCCGAGCTGACCGCTTACCGCACCACCGGTTCCGTTCCCTTCGGCGGCAAGTATCGCATGATCGACTTTCCGCTTTCCAATATGTCCAACTCCGGCATCAATAACGTCGGTATCGTCGCCAAATCCAATTTCATGTCCCTGATGGATCATGTCGGCTCGGGCTCGGCATGGGATCTGGCGCGCCGCAGAAGCGGCATGAGCATCCTGCCGCCCTACGGCGAGCACAGCTTCGCGACGCTGGTGGAAACCATCTTTAACCTCCACGGCTATATTGAGCACGGCGATGAGGAATATGTCCTGATCGCGCCCTCGGACTGTGTCCACAATATGGATTACAGCAAGCTGCTGCACTTTGCGGAAAAGAACTACAGCGATATCACCTTTGTCTACACCAAACGCGTCGTCAAGGAAATCACCGACGACTTCCGCTGTATCCTGAATGTCGATGAAACCGGCAAGGTCACCAAGATCATGGCGTCCCCCGTCGACGACAGCGTATGTTGCCTCGACATCGGCGTCATCCTGATGAAGAAAACCGTGCTGATGGCGCTGGTTCGTCAGGCGATGTCCGAATCCAAATACAGCTTTGTCCGCGATGTGCTGCAAAAATCGCTCGACCGCCACAGGGTATATGCGTATGAATTCACCGGCTACTGTGAAATCATCGGCTCGGTCAAGGAGTATTATGACGCGAACATGATGATCATGGACAGAGATACCCGCTACCGGCTGTTTGATTACAGAAGGCCGATCTATACCAAGGTGCGCGATGACGCTCCCTCGCGCTACGGCTTAAACTGTGATGTGAAGAATTCGCTGATTGCCCAGGGCTGTGTCATCAACGGCTCGGTCGAGAATTCGATCATCAGCAAGGGCGTATATATCGGTCACGACGCCGTAATCAAGAACTGTATCATCATGCAGGACTGCATCATCGGCGATAAGGCGGAGCTGACGAACCTCGTCATCGACAAGGACGTCAACGTCAGCCGCGGCTCCAAGCTGCAGGGTACACGCAATTATCCGATGTATATCGCGAAGCGCTCGATTGTATAATCTATCGAGCTGACACCGACGGGAGAAAGCTTTTGATTCTTCCGCGTTCATCTCAACCATATCAATGATTCAGGAGGTATATAGATCATGAGAATACTTTACTGCGCGAGTGAAGCGAACCCGTTCGCGGGCAGCGGCGGTCTCGCCGACGTGGCAGGTTCCCTGCCCCATACCGTATGCCGCAAGGGGCATGACTGCCGTATCGTAATGCCGCTGTACGGCACGATCCCCTACGAGCTGAAGTGTCAGATGAACTTCATCACCAACTTCACCGTACCGGTCGCCTGGCGGCACCAGTACTGCGGTCTGTTCTGGGCGCGCTGGAACGACTGCACCTACTACTTCATCGACAACGAATATTACTTCAAGAGAGATAAGCTGTATGGCTTCTATGATGACGCCGAGCGTTTTGCGTTCTTCTCGCGCGCCATCCTCGAGATGCTCCCC
>CADBUN010000052.1 GCA_902797825.1 uncultured Ruminococcus sp.
CGCCAGCCTGCCTGCGCCCTCCGCCTTGTTCTGCGAAATTCTCCGCTAATATCTTTTTAAAGCTTTTTATTGCTACTTAGTATCAAAAGAAAAATTGTCATTGCGAGGAGCGCTTTACGCGACGCGGCAATCCCCTTGCTGATCATAACGTTTGATGTGAGAGAAAAAGCTTCCCTCATGGTGGGATTGTCACGGACTGACACGCGTGTCGAGCCCTCGCAATGACGGTAGATATTCAAATCAGGGGCGGACTGCGTTTGTCCGTCCTGTTTTCTATTCCGTATTATACAAGGCTTCCGCCCGGGAGGATGGAGTCGTCGATGGTAACGACCTTCAGTCCGTCGCCGCTCTCGGCAGAGAGGATCATGCCGCAGCTCTCGATGCCCATCATCTTGCGGGGCGCGAGGTTCGCGACATAGGCGATGTTCTTGCCGACAAGCTCCTCGGGCGCGTAATACTCCGCGATCCCCGAGAGGATGATCCGCTCGCCCTCGCCGTCGTCCAAGGTGAATTTCAGGAGCTTCTTACTCTTCTTCACCTTCTCGCACGCGAGTACCTTCGCCACCCTCAGCTCAACCTTCTCAAAATCGTCAAAGGCGATCTCGGGCTTGTGTTCGGGCAGGTCGAAGGCAGGCGCTTCCGCTTCCTTCGGTTCATTGTTCTTGATGATGGCGTTGAGCTCTTCGATCTCTTTATCGACGTCGATACGGGGGAAGATCGCTTCGCCGCGGTGTACCGTGATATCGAGCGGCAGCACATCGAATTTGTCGGCGTTCTCATACGCCGCGGCGCCGGTCGCGAAGTCCCCTGCGCCGATCTGTTCAAAGACCTTCGGCATGGTGGCAGGCATGAACGCGGACAACAGGGTAGCGGCGATACGGATGGCTTCGAGCAGGTTGTAGAGCACGGACGCCAGCCGCGCCTTCTTCGTCTCATCCTTGCCCAAAATCCACGGGGTAGTCTCGTCGATATATTTGTTCGCGCGGGATACGAGCTTGAAGATTTCCTCCAGCGCGAGGTTGAGCTGGGTGTTTTCGACATAGGCGTCAACCTTCGCTTTCAGCGCGGTGGCGACAGCCTTGAGGTCGTCGTCAAAATCGCCTTCTTCGCGCTCGGTCGGCAGGGTGCCGCCGAAGTACTTGTCGATCATCGCGACGGTACGGGAGACGAGGTTGCCCAGTCCGTTGGCGAGATCGGTGTTGATGCGGTTGATCATGATCTCGTTCGAGAAGGAGCTGTCCGCGCCCAGCGCCATTTCGCGCAGGATGTGGTAGCGGATCGCGTCTACGCCGTAGCGCTGACCGAGGATGAACGGATCGACAACGTTGCCGAGAGATTTGCTCATTTTCTGACCGTTGAAGGTGATCCAGCCATGGACGGCAAGATGCTTCGGCAGCGGCTGCTCCAGCGCCATCAGCATCGCCGGCCAGATGATCGCGTGGAAGCGCATGATGTCCTTGGCGACCATATGCACATCGGCGGGCCAGTACTTGTCATAATCGGCAAAGGCGCCGTTCTCATAGCCCAGGGCGGTGATATAGTTCGACAGCGCGTCGATCCAGACATAGACGACGTGCTTGGTATCAAAGGTGACGGGGATTCCCCAGCTGAACGAGGTGCGCGATACGCACAGATCCTCCAGACCATAGGTCTTGTTGCCGTTTTCATCGACGGACGGCTGCAGGAAGTTGTTGACCAATTCGGTCGCGCGGGTACGCGGACGCAGATAATCGGTCTCGGTCAGGAGCTTTTCGATCCGCTCGGCAAAGGGAGCCATCTTGAAGAAGTAGGCTTCCTCCTTCGCTTCGATGACCTCACGGCCACAGTCGGGGCATTTGCCGTCAACCAGCTGGCTTTCGGTCCAGAAGCTCTCGCAGGGGGTGCAGTATTTGCCGGCGTACTCGCCCTTGTAGATATAGCCGCGGTCGTACAGCTCCTTGAAGATATGCTGTACGCTCTCGACATGATAGTCGTCGGTGGTGCGGATATAGCGGTCATAGCTGATGTTCATATACTGCCACAGCTTCTTGAATACCGCGACGATCTCATCGACATACTGCTTGGGGGTGATGCCGCGTTCCTTCGCCTTTTCCTCTATCTTCTGACCGTGTTCATCGGTGCCGGTCAGGAACATCACGTCATAGCCCTGCATCCTCTTATACCGCGCGATGCTGTCGCACGCGACGGTGGTATAGGTATGCCCGATATGGGGGTTGCCCGAGGGATAATAGATCGGGGTGGTGATGTAAAACGTCTTTTTTGCACATTCCTTGCACATGGGTGTTCACTCCTGTTTATCATTAGTCAACGCGGAACGGCGCTCGCGCGTGAAGCGGTAAGCGTATCCTCAGCAAGCGCCGTCATGTTCCGCAGGATTCCATACCATATCAGTATAATACATTTTATGGGAAATTGCAATCCCATTTGTGAGGGTGGGGATGAGGGATGAAAAATCCCTCACGGGTGTTACAATCTCGCAATAAAATTGACTTTGCGCGCTGCACTTGATATAATCAAAAAGGCGGTTCGAGGGTTGTGCCGCCAAGATTCTTTCGGCATTGAGGCGGATCGGCGATTCGCGATCCGCAGGATCATGCCGTACATACTGGAGGACTCTGCATGGTTTCTAATCAAAAAACGTTCAACCTGTTTTCCATCAGTGAAGCCCGCAACGTCATTTTCGGTATCGCGACCTTATGGATCGGACTGTTCCACTGCGATAACCTGACGCTGGCGACCTTTACCGATAATCAGTTTTTGATCGACGCCTTCAAATTCTTCCGCGGATCGGGCAATATCGGCGTCGATATGTTCCTGTTCCTGTCGGGCATCGGTCTGTACTTTTCGTTCAAAAAAGACAGCAATTTGCTGCATTTCTGGAAGAAGCGCCTGATGCGCGTGTTGCCGACGGCGCTGTTCATCGCGATGTTCTACTTCTCCTTCCGTTATGTCAACGGCAGATACGAGTCGGGCTGGAAAACCTACCTGCGCCGCGTTTCGTTCCTGTATTTCTTTGAGAAGGGCGAACGCGTATTCTGGTTCATCTCGCTGATTCTGGTGCTGTACCTGCTGTTCCCGGTCTTTTACAAGGTGATCGAGAAATACCGCCTCGTCGGTATGCTGGGGCTGGTGGCTGTGACCGTCGGTCTGACCTTCCTGCTGCGCCAATTCGCGCCGACCTTTTATGGCTACTGGGAGATCGCGCTGTGCCGTGTGCCGACCTTCATCATCGGTATCTGGGCCGGTAAGTTCGTCTTGGAAAAGAAGGAGATCAACCGCAACTGGCTGTGGCTGTTCCTGATTATTGTGATCGGTATGTCAACGCTGATGTACTTCTATACCCCGATTATGCAGTCCCTTGTCAAGGGCTATAATAAAAGCATGGAAGCGATGTGGATCTGGTTCTATCGCTATACCGGCGCGGTCATCGGTATCTTCCTGGTGATTCTGGACAGCTTTGTCTGCACCTCGCTGCGTCATAAGGGCAGATGTAACCTGCTGCGCAATTTCTTCGAATTCGTCGGAATGTATTCGCTGGAATACTATATGATCTTCCTGAACGTGAACCATTATCTCGAGCGCATCTATGAGGTGCAGCCCAAGCACGAATTCATGCTGTATTTCGGCAGCTTCTTCGTCTCGCTGGCGCTGTGCGTCGTGGTACGCAAGCTGTGTGATTTCTTCATGAATTATATGCAGCGCAAGCCGAAGAACTTAGCCGAGCTGAAAGCCGCGCGTAAGGCGGCTAAGCTGGCGAAAAAGGCAAAGTAATTTATCCGAATAAAATAAGCAACGCTCGTGACCTTTCATAGAGTTACGAGCGTTATTTTTATCTCTTTGTTATCTTGATCCAAAACGCGGACACTTGTGTCGGCGTTTCCCGAAACGATTCACCATTCACCATTCTCTATTCTCTATTCACATTCACCTTAACTTGTCCTTATCCACCTGCTGCTGGAACTTCATGATCTCGTCATAGATGCGGTGGCAGTTATCGTGGTCGTCATAGTGATAGAAGTCGTCTACGCGCGCGATATACTCGGGCTTCATCCGGCAGCCGTTCTCCATATATTCGCACAGGGTATCGACCAGCATGGAGGAGGTGGTGCAGATTTCGCCGAAGCCCATCGTATCATAGAAGAATCCGCCGTCGTCATAGTGAGCCGGCAGCTCGTCCGGATGGAAGTAGACCAGCGGCTTCTTCATATAGGCGAAGTCGAACTGGACGCCCGAATAGTCGGTGACCATCAGGCTGGATTCGGTCAAAATCTGTTCGTAGCTCATATCGCCTACGGAGGAGATGACCTCGACATACGGATCGGGGGTGTAGTCGTCAACTTGGGCGGACAGGATCGGATGCAGCAGGTACTTGATCTTGTAGCCGGTGCGCTTCGCGGTCTCGATCAGCTTTTGGTTGTTGATCAGGTCGTTATAGATGCGGTAGTAGACCGTATTCTTGAAGTCGGGGTTATAGGAGCGCTGCTCGCCCTCGCTGGTGGTGACGGGCATCGCGTTATACATACGCCAGGTCGGGGTGATGAGAATCTGCTTTTGGTCATTGCTGATCAGCCCGTCGTAGCGTCCGATACCGGTCATCTTGAGGATCCCGGTGTCCTTGTAGCCGTAGACGTGGTTGTTCAGGTTCATTTCCTCATATTTGCTGGCGATGAAATACATCCGGGTGTTGTCGATGATGCGCTGCTGTGCCATCGCGCATTTTTGCACCGACAGACCGTGCTGCAGGCACATGGTCGGGAAGTTGCACAGGTCGCGGATGAAGCGGCTCTTATCCATGCTGTAGCCGTTGAAGGGGAAGGTCTGGGAGTTGGTGATCAGCGCGATATCCGCGTTCAAAAACGCCATCTTGTGCTTTAAGGAGCCTGTCTTGACGGGGTGCAGCCCGTCGCGCTTCATCTGACGGTAGTCAGAGGTGTTTTTGTCGATGATATAGTAACGGGTGATCCCGTCCTTCTTGTCCTTACAGTAGCGGTAGAGGTATTCGCAGCTGTCGCCGCCCTTATAGAGTTTGTCGTACATCAGCCAGATACGCTTATTCTTGTAGAACGGGCGCGTGAGCCAGTATTGCAGCCGGGTGATGAAGGAGCGCTTGCTCTCCGCAAAGACATTCGGCAGATACCTCAGCTCGCGCTTGATGGTCTTGCCCTTGGAGGCAGGCTCGACGATCAGGTTGCGGTTATCGACGATGGTCGCCATATATTTGTTGAACCGCCAGTAGCCGCCCAGGGGAGAACCGGCGAATTTTGCCCAGTGATGCAGGTAAGAAAACTGCAGCGGCACCCGGGTGCTCTTATACCGCGCGAAGAAGCTCAGCTTCTGATACGCGAGGCTGTCGTCGATCACGAGATCGAGATGGAAGGTGTATTTCTTATAGGCGCTGATGCCGAAGTATTTGGTCAGCGAATAGCGGTCGTTGTCGATCAGCTCGACGCGCTCGCCGTTCCATACGGCATACAGCTCGAGGTTATTCAGGTTGAACACCTGACGGAAGGAGCCGTCCAGCATCACCTTGCCGTCGGAATAATCCAGCACGTGCAGACCGACGCGCTGCCCCTGCAGGCGGGTGACGATGACGTCGTTACAGTCGAGGGTGACGTCCTCGTTGCCCTCGCTCAGGTGCTGGGGCATCTCATAGAGGTTGGTGTCGTATTTGAGCATATAGAACATCTCGGCGGCTTCTTCGCTGTAGCCGAGCGCCTTGTACTTGCCGGCGTTGAGGATGATGGTGTCGTTCAAAAGGTCGAGTACCTTCTTGCAGCTTTGGAAGAAGCGCTCGAGCTCCTCTTCGCTCATGTTGCGCTTGTTGCGGTTGTTCATGTTCGCGAGAAAGCGCGCCGATACCGCGTACATCAGGTAGAACTGGATGAACAGGGGCAGGGAGCCGTCCGGATTTTTGAAGCGCTCTGCCAGCGGCAGCAGGAAGCCCTCGACGCTCTCGCGATACCATTCGATATGGTTGGAGGGGACGAAGTACGCCGAGTCGTCGCTCAGCGGCATAAAGGTGTTGAACTCCGCGAGCCCCATCGCATAGTAGACGGGGTGATCCTTTTGCAGCCGCAGCATCACGTCATGGAAGAATTCGAAGGGCAGGGAGGGATCGGCGGGATACTGCTTGAGTACCTCGCTGCGGATCAGGTTGCCGTCGAGCTCCATTTGCAGCAGGTTGGGATAATGGCGGATATCCGCGATCATCTCACGGTGCTTCTCGGGGACGTTGGTGCGGCAGATATATTTATAGCGCGTATAGACGGGGTTGATGCAAAAGCGCTGGGGCGCGGCGAAGTCATAGGGCTTGTCCTCGTCCATGACGGCGAGGGCGTTCATAAAGTAGCCGCTGCCGAATTCGTCGCCCGGGCGCGCTACCACCGCATAGTCCGCCTTTAGGTGCTTCAGCGCGAGGTTATATGCCTCGGCTTCGGTATGCAGCTTCGGGTTTTTGACAACGCGAACAAAGCGATAGCCGGAGAGCATCGCTTCGGCGCTCTGTTCCTCAGAGATATCCGCGACCAATAGCTCAACATCGGCGGCGGCTCTTCTTTGACTTTTGACAGAGTCGGCGGTTCTTTGGATCAAGTCCGAGGTCTCGAGATACGGGACGATAACGGAGACTGACATATATTCTATCCCCTTTCGTAAGAAAACGAAGGATTATTTCTATCGGTAGTATGTGCTTTTCTTCAATTTACTATCATACCATAGTTCTCATGGCTTTGTCAACAAAACTGATCGCGCGGCTTGCAGGCGTCACGGGCGGAGCCGAAACATAATAACCGGGGATCAACGGGATGGTAAAATTCACAAATTAGTTTAAGAGTTTTTTGTGCGTTTTATAGTAATCTTCACCAATGGTTTTATATATCTTGTCAATAGATAATTTGTAGGCAATATGGTAAAATAAGACAAATAAATATATGTAGGAGCTGTGACAAAACGCAGTCATTGCGAGGGCTTTAGCCCGTGGCAATCCCACAAAGCCAAGATAAAACCTTGGGAGATTGCCACGTCGCTTTGCTCCTCGCAATGACGATCAAAAGTTTTTTCACAGCCCCTATGAGGGCTTGCGCGGTGACATTCGGAGCGTGTTTTGTCGAGCGACTTCGTTTGTACACTTCTTGTTTTCCTGCGATTCGGAGTGATGTAAGATGGTTTTAATATAAGAAAAAAATCATCATTTTAATCAAATTGAATAACGAAAGGAGTACAAACATGAAAAGAATAATTTGTATGATATTTGTCGTGTTATTAGTGTTGACCTGCTGCGTGGTTTGCGCGAACGCGTCAAGCCCTAAAATCAGCGCCGATACCGTACAAAAAATCACTGAGACTCCTGATGGAGAGAAGCTTGAAGTACTCGTATGGCTGAATGTTCAAGTACCCTCGGCGGATGAAATCAGAAAAATGGCTCAAACGGAATTAGGCGATGAATGGTGGATGGCTAACTGGGGCTCCAACCCCTCGATGGAGGCAGTACAAGAGTTTTTGGCGGTGTATAACCGGATCGCCTCCGAACTGGAATCGGCAGAAAACCAGAAGTTTATTCAAAAAGCCGGTATTCCCGAAGAGGATATCGTCTATATCAGCACGAAGGCTCCGATGCTTCTGCTGAACGCGGATGCTCAAACGATCTATCGTCTTGCCGAGATGACCGAGGTTCAGTCGATCTCTTATGAAGGCGATCGGCAAACAGAAGAACCTGTGGAGACTCCGCTTCTTTTTTACAAGACTCAGTTTGAAGATTACATCAAAAAGAATTGCAGTCCCGCGGAGCTTTTATCCTATGACGAGCTGTATTATCATAAAGATAGTGACGGTGCTGCGGATTGGGTTTTGGTATACGCCGAAACCAATATGGAGCAGCCCTTGTATCTTAATACCATCATCGGCAATCGTGTCATAAGGCGCAGTTGCTACGGCGTACCGTTTAACGTTGATTACGGAATATATGATGTGAAAAGCGGCAAGTTTGTTGACGTGGATTCTGCTGTGTTACAAGGCTATGATGACTTCAACCGGATATTTGACGAGTTTGGAGGCGGTCGATTACTCGGCGATATCGACGGCGATGACACGCTTTCGGTTGTCGATGCAACGCTTATCCGGCGATGCGAGGTAAAGGTGCGCGATTATCCTGACGATGACGAAATCAGCATGAATAATGATTTCGGCGATTGGACTTACTCTGTAAAGTATTACTCCGACTTCAACCGTGACGGCGACCGCAGTATTCTTGACGTGACTTGTATGCAGCGCTATCTGGCGCATATGAATTATCCGATCGGATAAAACCGATATTCATGATTTTTTAAGAAAGGCAAGGATGACAGTCCTTGCTTTTTCTTTGTCCCGAGATCACCGGCAATCGTGATTATACCTATATTTATACCCGATTATCGGCGATTCTTTGGCTTGATAAATGACAAAAAGTTCGCTATAATAAACAGTAGTATTTGTCAAGAGTGACGGAAATTGCAAATTCATGCAGAAATATGCATATAACCCTTGACAAATAGGGGAATTGATGTATAATTAATGCATAAACTTCAAAAATAACGCATATTCATTCGGAGGTATTATCATGCAGACAATTGATAAGGAACAGATCAAGAAGGTCGTCTTAGCTTATTCGGGCGGTTTGGACACATCCATCATCATCCCGTGGCTGAAGGAAAACTACAATAACTGCGAGGTGATCGCGGTCTCCGGCAACGTCGGACAGAACGACGAGCTCGAGGGCTTGGAGGAAAAGGCGATCAAGACCGGCGCCTCCAAGCTGTATGTCCTCGATCAGACCGAGGAGTATGTCGATGATTATATCATCCCCACCATGAAGGCAGGCGCCGTCTATGAGGATTATCTCCTGGGCACCTCGACCGCGCGTCCCTGTATCGCCAAGGGGCTGGTCGATATCGCGATCAAGGAGGGCGCCGACGCGATCTGCCACGGCTGTACCGGCAAGGGCAACGATCAGGTGCGCTTTGAGCTGGCGATCAAGCACTTCGCCCCCAATATGCCCATCATCGCTCCGTGGCGTATCTGGGATATCAAATCCCGTGACGAGGAGATCGAGTATGCCGAGGCGCATAACATCCCCCTCAAGATCAACCGCGAGACCAACTACAGCAAGGACAAGAACCTCTGGCACCTGAGCCACGAAGGGCTCGACCTCGAGGATACCAACAACGAGCCGACGTATGAGAAGCCCGGCTTCCTCGAGATGGGCGTATCCCCGATCGACGCCCCCGACGAG
>CADBUN010000053.1 GCA_902797825.1 uncultured Ruminococcus sp.
CGGTGCCGTAAAAATAAGGTGCCTTATCGTACATTTATCGTTCCTCCTTCTTAAAATTCCCATGCTTCGGGCTTCTGAGCCTGATGGTTGTGCTCAGCGCCTTCGAAGAGTCTGAGTCGCAGCATAGCCGCTCTGCCGATGGTGTTGGAGGGAACCATACCCTTTACGGCAAGCTCCATCGCCTTGGTGGGACGGGTAGCCATCAGGGTGGCGTAGTTGGTTTCCTTGAGGTGACCGACATAACCGGTATGACGGTACCATTTCTTCTGTTCTAATTTCTTACCTGTCAGGACAGCGTCCTTGCAGTTGATGATGATGACGTGGTCGCCGCAGTCAACGTGAGGGGTGAAGGTGACCTTGTGCTTGCCTCTGAGCAGCACAGCCGCTTCCGCCGCAACCTTACCGAGGGGCTTGCCCGCGGCGTCGATGACGTACCACTTGCGCTCGACTTCGCCTTTTTTAGCCATATATGTGGACATATAGCGTTCCTCCTTTTTCAATTTACAGTAAGCCTTTACTTAACGCTCGTTTATCTTATCACTTTCGTCATGTAAAGTCAAGAGCCAATTCCGTATTTTTTCAAATAGCGCTCGTTGAGCTTTCTTTATCTCGTTTATCCTCGTTTTATCTCTTGTTTTCTCGCTCGCTATTTTTGCGAACGGGCAGACAGGAGAGAGCCGGCGTCAGCGAGACACACGGCGATCCGCCTGCGATGTGCCGGAGTCGGCGCGCGTCTTGCTTCACACGCTTGTGAAGCATAAAGCGAAAGTCCGCCGGATTATGGCAGACAGCTTGGATCAGGCGCTGTTTTTGTGGATTTTCCCCTGTTTTCGGGGTGTTGAGGGGTGCGTTTTTTACCCTATAATCGCCTTTTGGTGCTTGTCATGGTTTCGGATGTATGGTATAATGACAGGTAATTGACAATCACAAGATATCAATGTCAGCAGAGAAAGCTGTATCTTCGCAGGCGGTCTGCGGCTGCTGACAGAGCCTGATGACGTATCAGCCTCCTATCCTACGGAGAGGCTGTCGCAGCTTGGGACTGGGAGGGTTTTTGACAAGCATGCTTAGTAAAATAACTTCCGGATTGATTCGTATCCTATGCCTGATTTTTATCGTGGGGATCATCGGTACGGCGTCCCTGGGATTCATCACAGACGGAAAGAAATTTGCAATCCTGATGATCATCGGATTTGCGGTTTTTCTGGGACTCTTTCTGTTAGCGGCAGAAAAGCTGTCGGATTTCAGGCACAAGTGGTTTTGGCTGTGTCTGATCGGCTTGGGGCTGATCCTGCGGGTAGCCTACGCCTTTACGACGAACGTCGAGGTGCTTTCCGATCAGCTGACCTGTCTGGACGCCGCGCAAATGGTCGCGAAGGGTGATTATTCCTGGGCGGAGTCCGATCCGTACTTTGTACGATGGGCGTACCAGATTCCCTTTGTCTTATATGAAGGCTTGATTTTAAAGCTGTTCGGGACGATCCGCGCCTTATATGTCTGCAACGGCATTTTCAGCATCCTCACCTGCCTTTTGATCTATCTGATCGCCAAAGAGATGTTCGGTTCAAAGACCGCGCTGATCACGACGGCGGTATTCAGCTGCTTCCCGGTGTTTATCTTCTCGATCAGCCGTCTGTATAATCAGATCATCTCCGGCGTATTCCTGCTTTTGGCGATCTACTTCTTTGTGAAGATCTGCAAGGGCTCGATGTTTAAAGAGCCGCGCAAGGGCTTTTTGAAGGTTCTGTTATTCTCGGCGGTTACCGGCTTGTTCCTGGGGATCAGCAACCTGTTCCGGACGGAAGCGATCATCGCCGTGCTGGCGGTCGAATGCTGGTTTATCTACTTTTTCATCGTCAACGCGAAAAAGAAGATGCTCGGCGTGATGATCCTGCGCTCGCTGCTGTGCATGGCAGCGGTGTATGCCTGCTATAAGGTGGTCAGCGTTTCGACGGACGCCGCCGTGAAGCTGTCGGGCGTCAGCCAGTACGGCATCCGCAACGGCTGCGTTTACTGGTTTATCGTCTGCGGTCTGGATCGTGAGACCTACGGCGCTTACAGCCGGAATTATAAATATATCGTTTTAGAGGAGCCTGCCCAGCAGCGCGAGACCTTCAAGAAAATCCTCAAGGAGTTTTTCGGCGCGGGTATCCCGAATCTCGGCAAGTTCTTTGCCCTGAAGGAAGCGAAGATGTGGGGACAGTTCAATGAATGTACCGCCTTTAACGAAAGCTGGAACGTTCCCAAGGGCGTTGTGCTGGCGTTCGACGCGGTGAATCACGGCTTCTATCTGCTGGTTACCCTGCTCGCCGCCTTCAGTCTGCGGAAGAAACGCTTTGAGCCTGCTACCGCGTTCTTATTCATTATGTTCCTGGGCTTCTCCCTGTCGTTTATGATCAAGGAGATCAGCCCCAGATACCGTTACACGACCATCATGCTGCTGATGCTGTTAGCAGCCAATACCATTGATTATTTATCGGAGAAGAAGCCGATCACGTCAAAAATATCATCTTGGAGAGGGAACCATGGATAATCTTTATATTGTAATGCCTGCCTATAACGAAGAGGCGAATATCAAAGCGACGCTGGACGCGTGGTATCCGGTCATTGAAAAACACAATAACGGAGAATCGCGGCTTGTCGTCGTCAACGACGGCAGCAAGGACAATACCTTTAAGCTCATGCAGGAGTACGCCGAGACGCATCCGCTGTTTGTACCGCTGACAAAGCCCAACGGCGGTCACGGCTCGACCGTCATCTTCGCCTATGATTATGCGATCAAGCACGGCGCGGACTGGGTTTTCCAGACAGATTCCGACGGTCAGACGAATCCGGATGAATTCGAAGCGTTTTGGAATGAGCGCGAAAAGTACGACGCGATCTTCGGCAACCGCACCGTCCGCGGCGACGGTCAGTCGAGAGCCTTTGTCGAAAAGGTCGTTTGCCGGCTGGTCAAGCATTATTTCGGCGTCAAGGTGCCGGACGCGAACGCGCCCTTCCGCCTGATGCGGGCAGATAAGCTCAAGCAATATCTGTATAAGCTCAGGCCCGATTATAACCTGCCGAATATCATGATGACCACCTACTTTGTGTATTATCAAAACAAGGTCACGTTCAAGCCGATCACCTTTAAGCCCAGAGAAAAGGGAACCAACTCGATCAATATCAAGAAGATCGTCAAGATCGGGATGGACGCGCTCAAGGACTTCCGTCAACTGAAAAAGGAATTGTAATACAGGAGCGGGGAACAACGAACCCCACTTTGATAAAAAGGAAGATGCAAGATGAAATATGATTATCTCATTGTCGGCGCAGGTCTTTACGGCGCGGTATTCGCGCAGCAGGCGATGGCGCACGGCAAAACCGTTTTGGTGATCGACAAGCGCGATCATATCGGCGGCAATATTTATACCGAAAATGTCGAAGGAATCAACGTCCACCGGTACGGCGCGCATATCTTCCATACCAACAACCAAGAGGTGTGGAGCTATATCACGCGCTTTGCGACCTTTAACCGGTATACCAATTCTCCTGTCGCCAACTACCGCGGCGAGCTGTACTCCCTGCCCTTTAATATGTATACCTTCAACAAGATGTGGGGCGTCATTACCCCCGACGAGGCTCAGGCGAAGATCGAAGAGCAAAAGGCGGAGGCTCACATCACCGAGCCCCGTAACCTGGAGGAACAGGCGATCTCGCTGGTCGGAACCGATATTTACGAGAAGCTGATCAAGGGCTATACCGAGAAGCAGTGGGGGCGTCCGTGCACCGAGCTGCCGCCCTTTATCATCAAGCGCCTGCCCGTGCGCCTGACCTTTGACAACAACTATTTTAACGCCCTGTACCAGGGGATCCCGATCGGCGGCTATACCGCGATGATCGAGAGGCTGTTCGAGGGCGCCGAGATCAGGCTGGGCGTGGATTATCTCGAACAGAAGGAGGCGCTCGACGCCCTTGCCGATACGGTCGTCTATACCGGCTCCATCGACGCGTACTACGGTTATCGCTTCGGCGAGCTGCAGTACCGCTCGGTCAGGTTCGAAACCGAGCTGCTGGACACCGCAAATTATCAGGGCAACGCGGTCGTCAACTATACCGACCGGGAAACGCCCTTTACCCGGATCATCGAGCACAAGTGGTTCGAATTCGGCAAGGATCAGGACGGCAACGACCTGCCCAAAACCGTCATCAGCCGCGAATACAGCTCCGAGTGGAAGTCCGGCGACGAGCCGTATTATCCCGTGAACGACGAGAAGAATAACGCGCTCTATACCCGTTACAAGGCACTCGCCGACAACGAGCCGAACGTCATCTTCGGCGGCAGACTCGGCGAATACAAGTATTATGATATGGACGTCGTCATCGCCGTCGCGCTCGATCGCGCTAAGGCGATCTTCGGAGAAACCTTATAATACGAATCCTAAATAAAAACCTTTTATGACGATGTCATTGTCCCGGTTCCGGACGCGCGTTCGGAGTCGGGGCTTTTTTGAGTGGTCAGTGGTCAGTGAAATTTGTAGGGACGATCATTGATCGTCCGCATGGCAGAAACTTTCCGATCCCTCTTGCGCTTTCGATCACAGCAACGTTACAGTGGTCAGTGGTCAGCATGCCAATGTCATTGCGAAGCCCCAACGGGGCTGTGGCAATCTTAACCGATTATCGTAGCGGTAAGTGGAATTGTTATTCCGGAACCTTGCCGATTTGCCTTTGTACATTGTGCCTAAATCTCAGCGGTTTATTTTGGATTGTGATAATTCATGCTATATGATAAAATAGAAGTATAGAAGTCCTTACCGATTGCAAAGGAGGTAAACAGGATGAAAAAGCAGATAAAAATCATCAGCGTGCTGATGAGCCTGATCATGGTGCTGAGCGTATTCAGCATCGTGCCGTTCACCGCAAGCGCAGCAGAGACGGAGAACGCAGATACCGCAGCAGGGAATACTAACTCCGATTTTCAGTTCTTCACACGTAATGACGGCTCAGCGTGTATCAGCAAGTATAAAGGTGCGGGCGGAAATGTCATTATCCCCTCAACCATCAACCTAGACCGGAGCTATCCCGTCACAAGTATTGAAATATATGCGTTTAATGGCTGTACAGGGCTGACAAATATTACCATCCCCGACTCCGTCACAAATATTGGATACGGCGCGTTTAATGGCTGTACAGGGCTGACAAGTATTACCATCCCCGACTCCGTCACAAGTATCGGTGACTTTGCGTTTAACAGCTGCACCGGTCTGACAAGTATCACGATCTCCAACTCTGTCACCAACATCGGTATGGATACGTTTGAACGCTGTACGGGACTGACAAGTATCACGATCCCTAACTCCGTCACGAGTATCGGTGACTTTGCGTTTAACAGCTGCTCCGGTCTGACAAGTATCACGATCTCCGACTCCGTCACCAGTATCGGTATTGGTGCGTTTGGCAGCTGCACCGGGTTAACAAATATCACCATCCCCGACTCCGTCACCAGTATCGGAGGATCTGCGTTTGGCAGCTGCACCGGATTAACAAGTATCACGATCCCTAACTCCGTCACCAGCATCGGAGAAGGGGCGTTTTCCGGATGCACCGGTCTGACAAGTATCATGATCCCCAACTCCGTTACCAGCATCCGAGACCGTGTGTATTATGGTTGCACCGGACTGACAAGTGTCACGATCCCCGACTCCGTCACTAGCATCGGAAACCATGCGTTTTCCGAATGCTCCGGTTTGGAAAGTCTCAACGTCAGCGCGGGAAATACCGTTTATGACAGCAGAGAAAACTGTAACGCTATCATCGAAACAGATTCCAATAAATTGCTCTTCGGATGTCAACACTCCTTTATCCCCGACTCCGTCACCAGCATCGGAGAAGGGGCGTTTTCCGGATGCACCGGTCTGACAAGTGTCACGATCCCCGACTCCGTCACTAGCATCGGAAACTATGCGTTTGACTATTGCACCGGTCTGACAAGTGTCACCATCCCTGACTCCGTCACTAGCATCGGAAACTATGCTTTTTCCGGATGCTTCGGTCTGACAAGTATCACGATCCCCGACTCCGTCACTAGTATCGGTGACTGTGCGTTTTTCTGTTGTACCGGTCTGACAAGTATCACCATACCGGCTTCTGTCGTTGAGCTTGGGGATCAGTCGATAGGATATACGTGGGATGGCGTTGGAGCAGTTACCATCTATGGCTACAAGGGTACCGCCGCCGAGACCTACGCCAACGACAACGGCTTTACCTTTATCGAGCTCGATGAAAAGCACAAAACCGGCGACGCGGACGGCGACGGTCAGATCACCGTGATGGACGCGTCCGAGGTTCAGCACCTGCTGGCGGATTTAACCCCCCATGTGGACGAATCGCTGTTGATGTTCGCCGACGTGGATCAAAACGGCTTGCTCGAAATCATCGACGTGACCTATATCCTGCGCCATGTCGCAGGGCTCGAGGTGCCGTACCCGATCGGATAAACCGTATAATAGAGCCAGAAAATGATATGATAGCCTTGCCCCGGCTTCGGACGCGCGTTCGGAGTCGGGGCTTTTTTTGTGGTCAGTGGTCAGTGAAATTTGTAGGGACGATCATTGATCGTCCGCATGGCAGAAACCTTCCGATCCCTCTTGCGCTTTCGATCACAGCAACGTTACAGTGGTCAGCGGCCAGCATACAAATTGTCATCGCGAAGCCCCAACGGGGCTGTGGCAATCTCAACCGATTATCGTAGCGGTAAGTGGAATTGTTATTCCGGAACCTTGCCGTAGGGACGATCATGGATCGTCCGCTTGGCAGAAACCTTTGTGATCTATCCTTCCTTTTCGATCACAGCAACGCCGGTCGTGGTCAGCGGCGCAGAGAAAAAGCCGCAGACCGCCCTTGCGGACGGTCTGTGGCTACTGATGAAATATATTGATTATATGAAATATAGATATAAAAATCCTAATCGTTTTGTCAGCAGGTAACAGGGCGTCTGCCCGATCACCTATGCGAAAGCGCGCTTTGTCGCGTCGAGCGAATAGAGACTGCTTTCGCCGTCTTTTGTTACCGTTGTGATCTGCATTCTCGGCAAGAGCTCATGCAGGGTGAGGACGAACCCGTTCGGTCGATGATCCGGGACGCCCGTAATCAGATGTTTCGCGTTGATTTTGTGTGCGAAGTCGGCTGTACACCTCGGCGCGTTGCCGCTGAACATCACGGTCATATCCGCGCCTAAGCCCTTGGCGGTGCGATAGAGGTACTCGACCTCTTCGGAAAACTGCGTCAGGTCGTTCGTCGCTGTATGGACACAGAGCACGTGCAGCTCGACGTTCATCTCCGCCGCTTTTCGAAATCCGGCTTCGATCAGACGGTCACAGTCGAACTGTCCCGTTACACATACCAAGACAGACGGCTTCTTCACAGCTTTCATGTTGTCACCTCCCTTGTTGATTGGATGAACCTATCATACCATAAGGATGTGACGAAATCTGTAAAAGCGTGTGAATGATTTATGAACCTTTTGTAAATGATGGAGATCGCTGCGCTGCCGACGCTTCCCGAAATAACAGGGATCGCCGGCGATTTATGCCTTCTTCCGGCAAAAATCCGCCATACAGCAGCGTTCGCACATCGCCCGCCGCGCGGTACAGACAGCCCTGCCGTGGAGCACGATCCGGTGACAAAAGTCGTTGCTCTCCTTGGGCGGCAGCAGCCCGCGCAGGATCAGCTCGATCTTCTTCTGATCGGTCTCGTCGTGCAGTCCCAGGCGGCGCGTGATGCGGATACAGTGGGTGTCTACCACGACGGCGCCCTCCATCCCGAAAATATCGCCCATGACGAGGTTGGCGGTTTTTCTGCCGATACCGGGCAGGGAGATCAGGGCGTCTAAGCTGTCGGGTACCTCGCCGCCGTAGCGGTCACACAGCATCCGCGCCATCGCGACGATGTCCTTCGACTTGGTCTTATACAGACCGCAGGACTTGATGTATTCGGCGACCTCCTCGGGGGTGCCAGCGGCAAAATCCGCCGCGCAGGTGTAGCGCTCGAACAGCGCCGGGGTGACCAGGTTGACGCGCGCGTCGGTACACTGGGCGGACAGGCGCGTCGCCACCAGACATTGCAGGGGATCGGTGTAGCGCAGCGAACAGATCGCGTCGGGATATTCGTTTTTCAGGGCTTCTACCGCCGCGGCGGCAATTTGTTTCTTAGTCATGGGATCACCGCGTTTCTATATGGCTACTTAGTATGACTTAGTATAAAAGCGCCCCGTAAGGAGCGCTTGATTCGGATGGGTTTTCGGGTTATTCTGCGGTATAGTCAAAGGTGCCGTAAATCTCGCTCTGGTTATTCGCGTTACAGTAGATCACCTTGATGGAAGAGACGGGCGCCTGCAGGCTCTGAAAGTACTTGAAGCCGTATTCAGCCGCCGACGCGGATTCTTTCTTCGCGCTTTCTTCGTTATACTCTTCGGGGTGAACGCCGATGACGACCGCCTGCTTTTCTTCATTGATATACGCGAACTCGCCGTACTTTCCGTCATGCTGATCGGAGAGATCCTTCTGGATATCCGCGCCCAGGGTGTTCTTGTGGTTCTTCAGATAATTCTCATACTGATCGCCGGAGAACTCATATACGGTGTTGCCGCTGTCGTCCTTCGAGCTGGAAGAGGCAAATTTTGACGCATAGCCGTCGTCATATTTGGATGAAACGGCGGTGGTGACGGTCTTTTTGCCGCAGGCACATAACAGGGAACAGATGACGGCGACAGCCAGCGCGAGTGCAAAGAATCTTTTCATGGTAATTCCTCCGTATTTGTCAAAATAAATCGTGTGGGAGAGGGGAGCTCGTCCCCGAACAAGTCTATTATAGCAAATCTGATCGAAATTGCAACCTATAAAATTTGAACAATCGGTAAAGATGAAGCAAGGTCGAAAGGGATCAAAGGCGTTACGCGCCGATTTTCTCGATCAATACCTCGGTGACGCGTCTGCCGTCGGTCTTGACCGCGGTAAAGCGCAGTCCCTGCGCCTCGACTGAGGGCTGCTCCCCGGCGGAGGGGATGCGCCCGAGACGGCTCAGCAGGAAGCCGGCGATCGTCTCGTTATCGTCGTCGCTGAGCTCGGCGCCGATCAGCTCCTCAACATCCTCGATAGAGGTGGAGCCGTCCACGGTGAATTTGCCGTCCGACAGGCGCCGAATCTCCTCTTCCTCGTTATCGTATTCGTCCTGGATGTTGCCGAGGATATCCTCGATCAGATCCTCGAGCGTGATGATGCCCTCGGTGCCGCCGTATTCGTCTACGACGACCGCGATCTGGGTTTTGTTCTTCTTCATAAACGCGAACAGCGAGCGGCAGTCCTTGGTGCGCGGAACAAACAGCGCCGGACGCAGATTCGCGCTGAGCTTGAAGCTCGCGGGCGCCGGAGCGCCGACGTATTTGAGCAGATCCTTGACGTATAAGACGCCGATGATGTTGTCGATATCATCGCGCCAGACGGGGATGCGCGAGTGTCCCGAGCGGATCGCGACCTCGACGACGGTTTTGAGGTCGTCGGTATCCTCGAGGCTGGTCATGTCGCGGCGGTGCGTCATGATCTCATAGGCGACGGTATCGTCAAAGTCAAAGACATTTTCGATGATATCCTTGGTATCGTCCTCGATCAGACCTTTTTCCTGTCCCTCTTCGACGAGCGAGAGGATCTCTTCCTCGGTCTGTGCCTGCTTGGTTTCGTTATCCTTCGCGCCGAACAGGCGCTCGATAAAGCTCTTTTCTTTTTTACCTGACTGGTCGTCAGACATAGTATTACCTCCGGAAATAGGGAAATAGTGAATGGTGAATAGTTTCGGGAAACGCTGACGCGTTTTGGATTCCTATACAAATCGGGTGCGGGTGTCCCGCCCACAACTCCTAACTCCTAACTCCTCATTCCTCATTCATTTAATCGGTATCTAATTTCAGCACCGCCATGAACGCCTCCTGCGGAACCTCCACGGAGCCTAACTGGCGCATACGCTTCTTGCCTTCCTTCTGCTTTTCGAGCAGCTTCTTTTTACGCGTGATGTCGCCGCCGTAGCACTTGGCGAGGACGTCCTTGCGCATCGCCTTGACGGTTTCGCGCGCGATGATCTTGCCGCCGATACACGCCTGTACCGGTACCTCGAAGAGCTGACGCGGAATATTCTCCTTCAGCTTTTCCGCCATCTTGCGCGCTCTGGGATACGCCTTGTCGGCGTGGATGATGAACGACAGCGCGTC